>JAJYPJ010000010.1 GCA_021795435.1 Pseudomonadota bacterium | reverse complement strand
GACTTGCAGCAAGCCGGAGTCGGCACCGCGCATGAGACCTGCAGCGCGCGCTTGTGCCAAAGGCCGTTCGATGCTGGACAGGGGCAATCCGGTGCGTTCGGTGAAGAGGGTCGCTGGCACGCCATGGGTCAGTCGCAATGCGTTGAGCATGAACTCGAACGGAATATCGGCCGGTGCCACTTGGCGATGGCTTTCCACGCGGGCGGCGCTTTGCGCACTAGCAAGGTACAGGGAGGGGTTTCTTCGCTTCGCTCGTCGTTCAATGTGTGTGTTGGCCAACGTCAATTTGCTGTGTGCACCGGCGCCGATGCCCAGGTAGTCCGCGAAAGTCCAGTATGCAAGGTTGTGCCGAGCCTGTCTTCCTTGCAACGCATGGGCCGAGACTTCGTAGTGGATGTAGCCGGATTGGGACAGTCGGGACAGGCATGCCTCCTGCATTACCCAGGCGGAATCGCAATCCGGAAGGGATGAAGGCGGCGAGCGTGCGAAGGGCGTGCCGGGCTCCAGCGTCAATTGGTAGAAGGAAATGTGTTCGGGCTGCAACGCCAGTGCTGATTCCACGTCAGCCAGGGCACCATCCAGATTTTGTCCCGGCAACGCAAACATCAGATCGATGTTGATGTTGCTGAAACCCGCGGCTCGGGCTTCGGCAAATGTTTCCCGAGTCTCGTCGCTTCGGTGAATGCGGCCCAAGTCGGCTAGCCTCGCATCGTCGAATGACTGTGCGCCGATCGAAATTCGATTGATCCCAGCATTGCGGAATTCGGAAAATCGACCATGTTCGATGGTGCCGGGATTGGCTTCGAGACTGATTTCCGCGCCCGTGGCAAGCGGCAGGCGATCGCGGACGCCGGTCAGGATTCGTGCGATCTGGTCCGCGGGGAAAAGGCTAGGCGTGCCTCCCCCGAAGAAGACCGTTTCAATGGTTCGGCCTGCCAGTCCATCCGCGAAGTCTCGCAAGTCGCCGTAAAGATCCGCGAGCAAGGCATCCACGTATGCCGAGAAGGGCGGTTGCGCGGTGGGTGCGTGGCTGTTGAAATCGCAGTAGGGACATTTGCGCACGCACCATGGAAGGTGCACGTAGAGCCCCAGCGGGATCCTTTGGTTCACGGTGCGTTGTTTTGAAGCCATCGCGCGTGTAGCACCGCCAGCGCGCGCGCTCTGTGGCTCACCATGTTCTTGACTGCGGTGTCCAATTCCGCGGCTGTGCAGCCGCGGACAGCGTCGAAGAAGACGGGGTCGTACCCGAATCCACCGGAGCCACGGGGTGACGCGACGATGCTGCCGCTCCATCGGCCTTCGGCCAAGATGGGTAACGGGTCCTCGGGGTGGCGAATCAACGCCAGCACGCAAATGAAGTGCGCGCCGCGACCGGGGTCGGTAACGTCGCGCATCGCATCGAGCAGGCGAGCAATATTGGCCGCATCATCGCCGTGGCCCCCCGCGTAGCGAGCGGAATGGATGCCCGGCGCGCCCCCCAGCGAGTCCACGCAAAGTCCCGAGTCGTCAGCGAGCGCTGGCAAGCCGGTGGCGCGCGCCGCGTGTCGCGCCTTCAGCAAGGCATTTTCGACGAAGCTGGCACCCGTTTCCTCGATGGCGGTGACGCCGAGGTCCGATTGCATGACGAGTTCGATACCGACATTGGCAAGCAATGCCGAGAACTCGGCCTGCTTGCCATGATTGCCCGAAGCCAAGACGACTTTCACGGAAGCGCCGCCGACGAGGGCTGAATCAGGTCCCAGGCATTCCCGTAACAATCCTCGAAGACGGCGACCTTGCCATACGTTTCCTGGCGCGGTACCTCTCGGAACCGCACGCCCCTGGCGCTCAGCGCGTGATAGTCGCGGTCGAAATCGTCCGTATGGAGGAACAAGCCAACGCGCCCGCCCGTCTGGTCGCCAATCCGCGCACGCTGGGCATCCGTGCTGGCCCGAGCCAACAAGATGGAAGTCCCTGTTGATCCGGGTGGCGCGACCCTGACCCAGCGCTTGCCAAGCCCATGCGGAGTGTCCTCCAGCAGCTCGAACCCCATGACGCCCGTGTAGTAGGCGACGGCCGCATCGTAGTCATCAACGAGCAGGGCGATGGCGGCCAGGTTCTGGGTCATGGCAAGGATTGCGCCAGGGCTGCCCGTTGGGCCGAAATTAACTCGGCGATGCCCCCACTGGCCAAGCTGAGCATCGAGTCAAGTTCTTCCCGACGGAAGGCATGGCCCTCGGCCGTCCCCTGAATCTCGATGATGCCGCCCGCATCGTTCATCACTACGTTCATGTCTGTGTCGCAGGCACTGTCTTCGGCATAATCGAGATCCAGCACGGGCGTACCTCTCCACAGCCCTACGGAGATCGCAGCGACTGCCCCATGGATCGGGTTGCGCTTGATCGTCCCGCGCCTAAGGAGCGTCCCGATGGCATCGCAGAGAGCTACATATGCGCCTGTGATTGCAGCGCAACGCGTACCCCCATCGGCCTGCAGTACGTCGCAGTCCAGCGTGATGACGCGTTCGCCCAAGGCAGCGCGGTCGACGCAAGAGCGTAAGCTGCGGCCAATCAGGCGCTGGATCTCTTGTGTCCGCCCGCCTTGATGGCCGCGCGTGGCTTCGCGCTGAGTGCGCTCGTGCGTCGCTCGCGGCAGCATGCCGTACTCGGCAGTCACCCATCCTTCGCCTTTGCCGCGCAGCCATGCTGGGATTCGGTCCTCTACGCTGGCGGTACATAGAACACGGGTTCCGCCCATGGTCATCAGGACCGCGCCTTCTGCGTGGCGGGTAAAGCCGCGATCAATGCGCAGCTCGCGCAGGGCGGCAGCGGCGCGGCCGCTCGGTCGGACAAAATTGGTCATGGGGACTTGGGGCCGGAAGGCTCGACAGCTTACCATTACGGACTACCAACGCCGCCGGAACTCATATGATCCGTAGCATGACGGCCTATGCTCAGGTCGAGGGCGACACCCCGCTGGGCCGGGTTGCGATCGAGGTGCGAAGCATCAACCATCGCTACCTCGAGGTGGCGCAGCGCTTGCCAGATGAATTGCGGATGCTGGAGTCTGCGCTGCGTGAGCGGATCGCGCAGCGCGTGGCGCGCGGCAAACTCGACGTAGTCGTTCGCTTGCGTGCCGTCGCTCGTGGGCCCGAACTGCGTCTCAATGAGGTGTATCTCAAGCAGCTTTCCGAACTCTCCCTCCATCTCTCTGCGCGCTTTCCTGAACTCGTCGTCGACTTCACGGATTTGTTGCGCATGCCCGGTGTGGTCGAGGCGGCCGAGGTCGAGCCGGCTGCGTTGTCGGAGGCCGTGCAAGGTCTCCTCGACCAAGCCATCGATAACCTGATCGAGGCGCGCGAGCGAGAAGGCTCCCGGTTGGCGAATGCGATCGTCGAGAGACTGGATGCGATGGCCGCGCAGGTCGCAGGCGTGCGTGTGGCCATGCCGGAACTTCGCAGTCTGCAGCGTGGACGCGTCGATGGATTGCTTGCGGAATTGCGTGACGTGGCGGATGCGCAGCGCATTGAAAAGGAGTTGGTGGCTCAATTGCTTCGCATGGACGTTGATGAGGAACTGGATCGCCTTGATGCCCATCTTCTCGAGGCGCGACGGGTCCTTGCTCTGGATGAGCCGATAGGCAGGAGGTTCGATTTCCTCCTTCAGGAATTCAATCGCGAGGCAAATACGCTCGGAAGCAAATCGACCGACCCGCGCACGAGCAACGCCAGCATTGAGTTGAAGGTACTGATCGAGCAGGTGCGCGAGCAGGTGCAGAACATTGAATAAATGTGCCGACCAGCTGCTGACTTGCACATTCGGACCGTTGCCATGAGCGGCGTGCTGCTGATTGTCGCTGCGCCTTCCGGCGCAGGAAAATCCACTCTGGTCAATGCGCTGCTCGCGGCCGAAGTGGACCTGCAGTTGTCCATTTCCTACACGACGCGACCGCCGCGTCCCGGTGAGAGCGAGGGCGAGCACTACCACTTCATCGACCGCGCGGCCTTTGATCGCATGGTTAGGCAAGGGGCGTTCCTTGAGCACGCCGACGTGTTCGGCCATGGCTATGGCACCGCGCGCGCGCCGATCGACCAGGCGCTTGCAGCTGGCCGAGACGTCATTCTCGAGATCGATTGGCAAGGTGCGCGCCAAGTTCGGGAGCACATGCCCGAATCGGCGAGCGTATTCATCTTGCCGCCTTCGCGTGCCGAGCTCGAACGCCGTCTGCGCGCGCGCGGGACCGACAACGACACGACGATCGCGAAGCGGCTTGCCGGTTCACGCGAGGAAATCACCCATGCCGTGGAGTTCGACTATCTGTTGGTCAACGATGTCTTCGACGAGGCGCTGGCCGACCTGCGGGCCATCCTGCGAGCGGAGCGACGGCATGGATCGCGGGCGCGGCGGCATTGCGCCGTGATACTCGATGATCTGCTGAAGTCACGGTGAACCCGGTGGCTCGCCACCGAGGTTGCCATCAGCTACCTTGAGCGCTTATGCCTGAATCGACTACCAACCGATCCGATCCCGCCGTGCCAATGGTCCAAGTGCGTTCGTTGACCACGGTGCTTGGGGGCAAGGTCATCTTTGATTCGCTTGATCTTGAAATTGCGCGCGGCAGCATCTCTGCGATCATGGGGCCGAGTGGCACGGGCAAGACCACGCTCTTGAAGCACATCACGGGCCAGCTCCATGGTGACTCGGGAACGGTTCTTGTGGACGGTCAGGACGTCGCCCGGCTCGGGCGCGAGGATCTTTTCCGATTGCGGGAACGCGTGGGTTATCTGTTCCAGAATTCGGCACTGCTTTCCGACTATGACGTGTTCGAGAACGTGGCGTTTCCGCTGCGAGCCCATACGAAGCTGCCTGAAGACCTCATCCGCAACATTGTCCTGATGAAGCTTCAGGCTGTCGGCCTGCGCGGTGCCTCTCGGCTAATGCCGAGTGAACTCTCCGGCGGCATGGCGCGCCGCGTTGCGCTGGCGCGCGCGATCGTCTTTGATCCAATGCTGATCCTTTACGACGAACCTTTCGTCGGCCTGGATCCGATCGCTTTGAATCAGGTGCTGAAGCTCATCCGCACGCTGAATCGAGAGCTCGGGATTACATCGGTGCTTGTAGCGCACGAATTCGCGGCGATTCGCGAGGTCGCGGACGTCGTGCACCTGATAGCCGGTGGCAAGCGCGTTGCGAGCGGCACCCCGTCGGAGCTCGCGCGAGGCGACTCGCCCTGGACCGCCCAGTTCTTTGGTGGCGCGCTTGAGGGGCCGGTGCCATTCCAGTATCCGGCGCCGCCGCTGGCGGATGATTTTGGTTTCGAGGAGCAGCGGGCATGAGGCAACTGGCAGCTCGGCTCTTCGACCCCTTGCTCGATGGGTTGGCCGACGTAGGTCGTACAGGCTGGTTTTTCCTCGGGATGCTCATTGCTTTGCCACGTGGCCTCACGTACCCGCGCGAACTATTCCGGCAGATTTGGTTCGTGGGCGCCAAGAGCCTGATCATCATCATGATCAGCGGTTTGTTCGTGGGCATGGTGCTGTCGCTGCAGCTTTACTACACGCTGTCGATCTTCGGGGGAACGTCGGCACTGGGTACTGTCATCGCGCTGTCGCTCTACCGGGAGCTAGGGCCAGTCGTCACGGCGCTATTGTTCGCTGGCCGTGCGGGTACCGCAATTACCGCCGAAGTCGGGTTGATGCGCGCAACGGATCAGCTTTCAGCCATGGAGATGATGGCTGTCGATCCCATGGCTTTCGTTGCATCACCGCGTTTTTTGGCCGGCCTCATCGCCATGCCATTGCTGGTCGCCGTATTTAATCTGATGGGCCTCTTCGGTGGTCATCTGGTCGGTGTTTCGTGGCTCGGCATCGACAACGGCACCTTTTGGTCCAACATGACCAGCAATGTCAGCGTGTGGAAGGATGTCGTCAACGGCGAATGGAAAGCCTTGGCCTTCGGGGCCTTGGTCAGCTTGATCGCCGTGTACCAAGGGTATAGCGCTCCACCGACTAGTGAGGGGGTGGCCAACGCCACGACTCGCACGGTCGTTTCCAGTTCCATCGCGATCCTTGCGCTGGACTTCGTTCTCACTGCATTCTTGATGTGATTTTCTGGGCCCAGCCATGAATCCTCGACGCTCTTACGCAGCAGGCACCGGCCTGTTCATCCTGCTCGGCTTCGCAGCATTGGCCTACCTTGCGACGCAGACGACGTCGCTCGTCAACTTTCAGAGTGGGCCGACGTACGATGTGACCGCCGAATTCACGAACATCGGCGGGCTGAAGGATCGCGCGCCAGTCAAGCTCGCTGGCGTTCGCATCGGTACTGTTGAAGCCGTCAAGCTCGATCAGAAGAGCATGGACGCCAAGGTGACCATGGCGATTTCCGACCGATACAACGAGATTCCCGCAGATTCCTACGCGAAAATCATGACCAGTGGCCTCCTCGGGGACCAATTCATATCGATTTCCCCGGGTGGCTCTCCTCGCAATCTCAAGAATGGCAGCATGCTGGAGAACACGCAGTCTGCACTCCAGCTTGAAGACCTGATTGGCAAATTCCTCACCGGAAGCGGTGGTTCCCGCACCAAGAGCAGCGGGACAGGTTCCGGTACCCCCTGAAATCATACGGATCTTTCCCCATGCGCGTATTGCCACCCATGCTCAAGCAAGCCGTCCTTGGTAGCAGCATGACCTTTGCATTGGCAGGCATCGCCTTCGCGGCGGCACCTGTCAGTCAGCCTGCGCCAGCGGTCGCGGCGGCACCAGTCGTTGCACAGTCACCGCAAGAGATCGTCCAGCAAATTGCCGACGAGATGGGCGCGGCACTCAAGGGGCATCGGGCGGAGTACAAGAAAGACAAGACCAAACTGGTCGCCGTGATTGACCATATCCTCCTTCCGCATTTCGACACAACGTATGCGGCATTGCTGGTCCTGGGTCGATACGCGCGTTCAGCAACGCCGGAGCAGATCGATGCGTTCCGCAAAGCCTTTTACAACGCATTGATTGATCGGTACGCCGAGGGATTGATCAACTATCGTGAGGGTCGCGTCACGATTCTTCCCCAGCGTGGCCCAAGCGCGCAGGGTCGACGAGACGTCGTGCGCACCGAAGTCAATCTTGATGATGGCAAAAAGGTCGCCGTCGATTACGTATTTCGGCGGGGTGCGGATGGGCAATGGAAGGCGTTTGACGTGGTCATCGAGGGCATCTCGTACATCGCCGCTTATCGAAGCCAGGTCGGTGAGGAAATTCGCCATACCAGCCTGAATGCCCTGATTGCCCGTCTGCAGACTGAAGGAGGCGGAGCCATCGATGCAATGAAGAAGCAGGGAAATCAAGGATGAGCATCGCGGGACTCGAGCTGAAGCAAAGCAGTGGAACGCTTCGGCTTGCCGGGCAGCTGGATTTTCGCAATGCGGCCGTCGCCTATGCATTGGTCCAGCGTGAACTGCAGTCAGGCATTGACGAACTGGACCTCGGTGGTCTTGCCAATGCTGACAGTGCCGCGTTGGCCTGCTTGCTTGCGTGGCGCGCTGGATCGAACGCTGCCGGGCGCACCCTCAATCTCGTCGCCGTTCCCGAGAACCTGCGCGCTTTGGCTCAGGTCAGCGATGTTCTTCAACTGCTGGATTCACGCCAACGAGTAGGCGGCAGCTGACAAACGCCTTCGCTGCACGCGAATTCAGATGTAAGCGGTCGTGGCCGCGGCGCCGCGTCCACTGGATTGCGCGTCGCCACTCCCGGTTGCCGGCGTCGCAGTAGGTTGCCTCACGGTGACGGCCGGCGCGGGTGAGCTGGATGCAGGGTTGGCTGGAACGGTCGTTGGTTTGGCGGGCGACTGGGTCGATTGGGACTTCGCGGGTGCAGTTGATCGCTTCTGATCGTAGGCGCGCTGCCTAGCCATTAGTGCTTCGATGCTGCCGCCACCGGAACCTCCCTCGCTTGAAGTCGCATCCGTCTCGCTCGTATCTCCCTCCAGCAGGCTGGCGGGTGGATTTCCGTGATAGATGAGGTAATTGCGGCGTTGGATGTAGGCATCGCGCATCAGTATGTATGGATCGTACGCGGAGCTGAGGAACTGGTCTGCGCTGAGCAAGCTGGCACGTAGCTGAACCAAATACAGCGCGTATGGCAAGTACTCCGACGAGTACCTGAAGTGATGATCGCGCGTCCAGTAGCTCAGCGGGTTGAGGAAATAGGTGTCAACCAGATAGCCTGGAAAATCGCGCAGCGTGCTCGGGCCAAGAAACGGAATGACAAAGTAGGGGCCCTGGGGTACGCCCCACCGCGCCAAGGTAACCCCGAAATCGGTCGGGTCCTCATGCAGGCCCAATGTGCCAGCCGGATCGAACAGTCCAGCCAGCCCGACGGTGCTGTTGACGATGAATCGCCCTGTGTTTCTGGCTGCTCCCGCCGGTCGTACCTGCAGCACGTCATTCACGATGCTGATGGGCATTTGCAGATTGTTGAAGAAGTTGCTGACCATGAGCCGCACTTCCGGCGACGTCACGTCGACGTAGCCGCGAGCCACGGGCTTGGCCACGGCGGTGTCAAACTTCTCGTTGAAATTGAAGATCTTCCGGTTGTACGGCTGCCAGGGATCGTCGTTGTGTGCTGGCTGGGTCGCGCATCCCGCCAATGTCAAAACGAGGAGGCTGGAAGCGACGCGCAGGATTCGGGTTTTGGGCGACATGGAGGCAGGGGGGGGCGACGATTGATGAACGGCAGAGTTCAGGATTGTAGCGTAGGCCGCGCCTTCGCAAAGCTTGATTGCCTGCGGTCCATTGCGCGCGTTACACTCGCCAACCGCTCAAACATATGATAGGAAAGGTCTTTCATGGCCCGAATCACCGTCGAAGACTGCCTGCGGGTGGTCGATAACCGTTTCGAGTTGGTGCTCATGGCAACCAAGCGTGCGCGCCAGATTGCGAAGGGCATCGAACCACGCATCGATCCGCAGCATGACAAGCCCACCGTCATCGCTTTGCGGGAAATCGCTGAGCGCCGCATCGATCAGCCCACGATCGACGAGATCGAGCGCGTCGAGCGCGAACGTGCGGAGCGCGAGGCGTTGGAGTGGGCGGCTGCCGAAGTCGCAGCCGACGACGAACTAAAGGGCGGGGACGATTGATGTCCCCCGATGGCTGTCCCTCGCGGAGAGCCGCGTGACGCGGTGCGCGCGATGCCTTTGGCCGTGCCCGCCGACGATTCCAACGACAGCGAATTGCCGGATTACGTCCGCGCGCTGATCCGGCAGCTTGGAGAGTATCTTCCGCCCGAGCAAATCGAGCGCGTAGTCGCAGCGTTCCGGCGCGGTGCTGCCGCCCATGCAGGGCAGATCCGCGCAAGCGGCGAGGCTTACATCACGCATCCTGTGGCGGTCGCAGGCATCCTCGCCGACCTGCACCTGGATGCGGAAACCATGATCGCGGCGATCTTGCACGACGCTCTCGAGGATACGGGCTATACGCGCGAGGCGATGGTGGCTGAATTCGGCCTAACGGTGACCGAACTCGTCGAGGGTGTCACCAAGCTGGACAAGGTCCACTTTGCCAGCCAGCAGGAAGCACAGGCTGAGAGCTTTCGAAAAATGTTGATGGCGATGGCGCGCGATTTGCGCGTGATCCTCATCAAGCTTGCAGACCGTCTACACAACATGCGCACGCTGAGTGCCAAGGATGTTGAGTCGCGGCGCCGGATAGCGCGTGAAACGCTGGAGATCTACGCGCCGATCGCCCAGCGTCTCGGCATGAACATCGTCAAGTCGGAACTCCAGGACCTCTGCTTCCGCGCACTGTATCCGGATCGGTATCGAGTACTCGCCGAACGCATCCGTGCAAGCCACGGAAGTCGCCGGGAGGCAATGGGGCGCATCGAAGAGGCGCTAGTCCAGCGCTTGGCCGAAGAAGGTATCCCCGCCCGCGTCGTCAGCCGCATCAAGACGCCTTGGAGCATCTATTCCAAAATGCGCGCTGAGCACAAGTCGCTAGCCGCAATCATGGACGTCTACGGTTTCCGGGTGATTACGGACAACGTCTCGCACTGTTACCAGGCGCTGGGCGCCGCACACGGGCTTTACAAGCCAGTCGACGGCCGATTCCGCGATTTCATCGCCATCCCCAAAGCAAACGGCTACCAATCGTTGCATACGGTGCTGTTTGGTCCGTTTCACGCGCCCATAGAGGTCCAGATTCGGACGGAGGACATGGATGCCGTGGCCGTTCGCGGTGTGGCTGCGCATTGGGCTTACAAGACGGGTAGTGCTCCCAGCAGTGCGCAATCGCGCGCACATGAATGGATTGCTGGCCTTGCCGACCGTGAGGCAGGTACGGCTTCGCCGCTGGAACTGATTGAAAACGTCAAAGTCGATCTGTTCCCGGACGAGGTGTATCTCTTCACGCCGCGCGGCGCGATCCTTGCGTTGCCGCGCAGTTCCACCGCGCTCGACTTCGCTTACGCCGTGCACACCGATATCGGTGACCATGCGGTGACGGCGCGCATCGATGGACGGTTTGCGCCGCTGCGAACGCGACTGGTGTCCGGCCAAACGGTCGAGATCGTTACTGCGCCCAGCGCTCAGCCGAAGCCCCAATGGCTTGAGTTCGTCGTGAGCGGCCGCGCACGCACGGCGATTCGCAATTTCCTCAAGCATTTGCAGCACGAGGATGCCGTTGAATTCGGTCATCGCATGCTTGATCGCGAGCTCGTCGAGAGGGCCGTCAGCCTCGATACCATCCCAGCCGTGACGCTCGACGCCATGCTCGCCGAGATGCGTTACAAGCGACTGGAGGAACTGCTGGCTGATATCGCGCTGGGCAACCGCATGGCTGGTGCCGTTGCCGACCGTTTCAAGGCGTTGGCTGGCGGCGACACGAGCGTTTCTCGCCACGCACCTCAGGAGCGCCTGACGATCAGTGGCAGCGAGCGTGGCGTCATTAGCTTCGGCAACTGTTGCCACCCTGTCCCTGGCGACGCGATCTTTGGCTATCTTTCCGCTGGCAAAGGCATCGTTGTGCATCGTGTTGAATGTCCCAATGCGGCTGAGCTGCGCAAGCAACCCGAGCGCTTACTGGAAATCGAATGGGACCGTGCGGTCGAGGGCGACTATCGCGCCGAGTTGCGGATTGAGGTCCAGAACCGCCCAGGCGTGCTGGCTACCGTCGCAGCTGCGATTGCCGAGACCGGGACAAATATCGAAAATGTCGAGTATCAGGAACGCGACCTCGCTACGGCGACCCTGTTGTTTACGCTCGAGGTTCGCAGCCGCAAGCATCTGTCCGAGGTGATGCGCAGTGTGCGTCGCGCAAGTGTCGTGAGCGGGGTGTACCGCTACCCGGTATGAGCGCCGGCCGGATCGGCGCAGACTGCCGCTGCCCATGATGGGGCCGTATCGACGGCCAGGCGAATGACCGTCAAACAGCGTGTGCCTTTCCCGCATGGTGGGTGCGCTGCTTTGACATCGCGTGATCGAGTTGCTTGGATAGCGCACCCACGAAGTGAGCTCGAACCATGAACAGAGTGGTTGTCCATAGCGAGAAGGCACCTCGTGCCATCGGCCCCTACGCACAAGCCATACGCGTGGGCGATACGGTTTACCTGTCCGGTCAGATTCCACTGGACCCAGCCAGTGGAAACCTTGTCGATGGCGACATCGATGTCCAGGCACGCCAGGTGTTTGCGAACCTGGAAGCCGTGGCCACGGCGGCTGGAGGCAGCCTGCGGCAAGCGGTACGCATCGGCATTTACCTGACCGACATGACCGATTTTCCCGCGGTCAACAAGGCCATGGCTGAAATGTTCCATCCGCCTTACCCAGCGCGCGCGACCGTGGCCGTCGCTGCGCTCCCGTTGGGTGCGCGGGTCGAGGCCGATGCCATCCTTGTCCTCGGCTGACCTCGAAGCGTCCGATCCGGGGGCGAGACCGGTTCGCACATTGGTCGGCGTGGGCGCCGCGCTGGCCGAGGCGCTTGCGCGGCGGGGCGTGCATACCATCCGGGATCTGTGGTTTACGCTCCCGCTACGTTACGAAGACCTGACCCGTATCGAGCCGATCGCCACACTTGTCCCCGGCCGGCGTGCCCAAGTAGAGGGGCGCGTGGGGACCGTCGAAACAGGTTTCCGATTCCGGCCGCGACTGCGCGTCGAGATCGCAGATGAGTCGGGTGCCACGTTGGCACTTCGATTCGTGCATTTCAGACAAGCCCAGGCTGCGCAATTTGCCATTGGCGCGACGGTACGAGCCTACGGCGAGGTGCGTGCCGGGACACAGGGTCTCGAAATGGTGCATCCACGTTATCGCATTCTCGAAGCGGCGACAGCACCGCTGGCGACGCATCTCAGTGCCGTTTATCCGCAGACCGAGGGAGTCAGCAATGCGCGGCTGGCTGCACTAATGCATCGTGCCCTGGCGCTCCTGCCTCCTGTCGAACAGTTGGAACTGTTGCCCGATTCTTTGCGTGCTGATCTGGGACTGATGGATCTGCGCAGCGCCCTGGCCTGTGCGCACTCTCCACAGCCGTGGGACGATTTGGCGGCACTTGCGGAAGGAACCCATCCTGCGCAGCGTCGGCTGGCGTTCGAGGAATTGCTCGCGCAGCACCTGGTTTTGCGCCAGATTCGGCACCAGGTTCGCGCGCAGTCAGCGCCCCAGTGCCTTGGCGGTGGCCAATTGCAGCAGCGGCTGACCAATTCGCTTCCATATGCGCTTACGGCCGCGCAGAGGCGGGTCCTTGACGAGATCTTGGCCGACATCGCCGCGCCTTGTCCGATGCTGCGGCTCGTTCAGGGCGACGTAGGCTCAGGGAAGACCATCGTCGCTGCGCTTGCCGCGCTCGCCGTGATTGGCAGCGGGCATCAAGTCGTGCTGGCGGCACCAACGGAGTTGCTGGCCAGGCAGCACTTCCGAAGTCTTTGCAGCTGGTTTGCTCCGCTGGGCGTGGAAGTAGGGTGGCTCGCGGGGAAGATGCAGGGGCGCGCACGCGTGGAGGCAATGGAACAACTCGCAGCGGGGACGCCCATGGTCGTCGGTACCCATGCCTTGATGCAGGAGGGTGTGCGCTTTGGCGATCTGGGCCTGGTCATTGTCGATGAACAGCACCGGTTCGGCGTGCATCAGCGCCTGAGCCTCGTCGAAAAGGCGGCTGATGGGGTCGCGCCACACCAACTCGTACTCACGGCCACGCCGATCCCGCGCACCTTGGCGATGACGATGTATGCAGACCTGGATGTCTCGCTGCTGGACGAACTGCCATTCGGAAGGAAACCGGTGCAGACGGCGGCGATTTCCAATGCTCGGCGTGGCGAGGTGATTGAGCGCGTGCGTGCCGCCTGCGCCCAGGGGCGCCAAGCCTACTGGGTCTGTACGCTGGTGGAGGAGTCAGAACAACTTGATGCCCAGGCCGCGGAAGCTGTTCATGTCGAACTCGGCGAGGCACTTCCGGATTTACGGATCGGGCTTCTACACGGGCGCATGGGCGTCGGCCAAAAGCAGGCCGTGATGGAAGAATTCAAGCGGGGCGAGATTGCGCTGCTCGTCGCGACGACGGTCGTCGAGGTCGGGGTTGACGTGCCGAATGCGAGCTTGATGGTCATCGAAAATGCGGAGCGTCTGGGCCTTGCGCAGTTGCATCAGCTCCGTGGCCGCATCGGTCGTGGCGAAGTGGCGTCGAATTGCGTGCTGCTGTACCAAGCACCGTTATCCACCAATGCTCGCGCGCGGCTCGATCTCATGCGTAGTAGCAACGACGGGTTTCAGATTGCCGAAATGGATCTCCGGCTACGCGGCGCCGGCGAATTGCTCGGCACACGACAAGCTGGCTTGCCATCGTTGCGAATTGCGGACTTTGCGCGAGACGCGGACCTGTTGCCATCTGTACGCATGTTGGCCGACCGGCTTCTGCATGACGACCCGGGACGGGCCGACGCGATCGTGGGGCGGTGGTTCGGCGGTACAACGCGCTATGCGGGCGCCTAGGTGCCCCTGATAATCGAAGCCATGGGTGATCAACAGGCCATGCTGTTCATTGATACCGATCCCGGCGTGGACGATGCGCTGGCCATCATGATGGCGCATGAGTTCGGAAAGGTTGTGGGCCTTGGCATTGCGGCAGGCAACGTCGGACTTGCACATACCACCGCCAATGCACTGAAGTTGCTGGACGTAATCGGTTCTGACGCGCCGGTTTTTCGCGGAGCGCCGCATCCGTTCGTACGGCCAGCCCTTGGTGCCCCACATGTACATGGCGCCGATGGATTCGGCGACACGGGCTATTTACCGTCAAGCCGTAGCGCGGAGGCTGAGCACGCCTCTTTGGCGCTGCTGCGGCTGAGTCATATGCATTCAGGTGCATTGACCATCGTCGCGCTCGGGCCGCTGACGAATCTTGCGTTGGCGCTCAGCCTTGACCCGGCTTTGCCCACCCGCATTCGGCGGCTGGTCGTCATGGGTGGCGCAGTTACGGGCCAGGGCAATACGAGCGCTTCTGCCGAGTTCAATGTTGGCTTCGATCCCGAGGCGGCGCATGTTGTCTATTCCAGATGGGGCGAATTCCAGCTGATTGACTGGGAGTTGTGCATGCGACATGCCCTGCCAGCGGACCGCCTCGAATCATGGCTAGCCCATGACGGTGCGCGCCCCGCCTTTTTCGCGGCCATTTCGCGCAAGATTCGTGCCTTCAGTCGCAACCAGGGTCGCACTGGACTGGTTTTGGCCGATGCGCTGGCGATGGCCGTGGCGCTTCACCCGGAGCTGGTCCTTGCATCCCGGTGCCGGTCGATCGGCGTCGAACTTGACGGCTTTCTGACGCGCGGAGCCACCGTTGTGGATTGGAACGGCCGTGGTGGCCAGTCGCCGAATGCCCTGATCGTCGATGCGATTGATCAGCAAGGGTTCGAGCGAATGGTTGCCGAGTCGCTGGGGCTCGCTGAAGGGTGACAGCGGCGCAGTAACTTGCTCGAAGGCTATGCCGGCGGTTAGACTGGTCGTCTTTTCTCCGATCTTCCGTCGCTCGAGGCCACCCATGAAGCCCGACATCCACCCCCCGTATCGAGAGGTTGTGTTTCAGGACGCGACCGCCGGCTTTGCATTCCTGACCCGCTCGACCATCGCCACCAAAGAGACGATCAAGTGGGAGGATGGCAAGGAATACCCGGTGGTCAAGCTGGAAATTTCGTCCGCATCGCACCCCTTCTACACCGGCAAGCACAAGGTGATTGACGCCGGTGGTCGCGTGGACAAGTTCCGCAAGCGGTATGCGAGTGGCGGGAAGTCCTGAGCCGTCGTACCCACTTTGCGTGATACGAAGACGCCGGCGCTCTGCCGGCGTCTTCGTATCCGGGCTGACACGGGACGGCAGCGGGGGCCGTTGGCTGTGCGATAATGCACGGCGGATCCGCGGGCGTTGACCCCGCGCAGGGTTGCAGGCATCCCCGCTTGTCCCCTACCAATCATCCGCCCCACCATCTGACGCCCGGTGATCATGCCCCGGCGTCCTGCAGCAAGGAGACTTTCGTGTCCACCTACAAGCTCATCAATGAAGCCACCGGTGGCAGCACCGAGCTGCCCGTGGTCGCAGGCAGTGTCGGTCCAGCCGCGCTGGATATCGGAAAGCTCTATCGCGACACGAGTTGTTTCACCTACGACCCAGGCTTCATGTCGACCGCCAGCTGCCGCAGCGCGATCACTTATATCGACGGCGACGCGGGGGTTCTGATGTATCGCGGCTACCCCATTGAGCAGTTGGCCGCGCAGTCCAGTTTCCTCGAGGTAGCGTATCTCCTGCTCAACGGGGAACTGCCCAGCCAAGCGCAGTTCGATGCGTTTGAGAATGAAGTGACTCATCACTCCATGATCCACGAGTCGATGCGCCACTTTCTGCGTGGCTTCCATCACGATGCCCACCCGATGGCGATGGTTTGCGCGTCGATTGCATCATTGTCAGCGTTCTATCACGACAAGATCGACATCGAAAACCCTGAACACCGGCGGCTGGCAGCAATCAGGCTCATCGCCAAGATGCCCACGATTGCTGCCGCCTGCTACCGCTATTCCATTGGGTGGCCGATGCGGTTCCCCCGCAATAACCTCGAATATTGCACGCGCTTTCTGCACATGATGTTCGAGGTTCCGAGCGAGCCGCTTCAGCTCAACCCATCCGCTGCCAAGGCGCTGGACCTCCTGTTCATCCTGCATGCGGATCACGAGCAAAACGCCTCGACGTCGACGGTTCGATTGGTCGGATCCACGGGTGCCAATCCTTACGCGAGCGTGGCGGCCGGAATTGCTGCGCTTTGGGGTCCTGCGCATGGCGGGGCCAATGAGGCGGTGCTCAAGATGCTGGCCGAAATCGGCGATGCCAAGCACGTGGGCGGCGCCGTTGCCAAGGCGAAGGATCGAAACTCCGGGTTCCGCCTGATGGGCTTCGGACACCGCGTGTACAAGAACTACGATCCGCGTGCTGCGATCATTCGCGAGATGACGCACAAGGTTCTCGACGAGATGGGCGTATCGGATCCGCTGCTTGACGTCGCACTTGAACTCGAACGCGTCGCGCTGAAGGATGATTATTTCGTCGAGCGCAAACTCTATCCCAACGTCGATTTCTACTCCGGGCTCATTTATAAGGCGCTCAACATTCCGACGGAGATGTTCACCGTCATGTTCGCCATTGCACGCACGGCCGGGTGGATCGCGCACTGGATCGAGCAGCACGAGACGACCGACACCAAGATTGGTCGTCCGCGCCAGGTATACGTGGGTGCCGCGAAGCGCGATTACTGCCCCATCGAACTGCGCTGAACGCGCGCGGTTGCCTTGGCCTGAGATCTTCTTAGATCAAGGCAACCGACGTGGGTTCGACGGTGCGAAGCATTTCCTCCAGGGCATTAAGCGATGCGCGGCGAATGGTTCGCTGGCCGCTACGGTCAGGGGGCGCCTGACGAAGGCCGTCAACGGGGAGGACGGTGAGATCGAAGGCAATGCCGTCGGCAGCGAACAAAAGTACCTCGAACGTGCATTCTCGTTCACGATCAATCCGTAGCCTGCGCTCGCGCACGTCGCAGCGAATGCCGTGGTCCTTTAGATAATGCTCGATCGCGCCCGGAGTGTCCGAGAACACGTGGAGGCATACGGCCGAATGTTGATCGGCAGTGCCTTCCAGGACCGGACCAACAAGCCTGGGTTCAAAGCACTGAAGAAATCGCATCGCATCGCGTGCCGCCAATCGACGGGACAACAAGGCGGCAGGCTGGCTATCCGCTTGGAATAGCCGTTGGTGCTCGCGCAAGGCCTGCTCCACTTCGTCGTTGCGTGGCAGTGCCTGATCGTCCCGGATTCCCAAGCGCTCGGCAGCCCGCAGTTTGGCGCGATGGTAATCGCGCAGGCCGTGCTCGCTGATCAGGCGTGCCGCCTCGAGGGCGATGCGGCGTCGCTGCTGCTGGCGAATGCCCTGCGCGCGAGCATGATGATGGCCGTGGCTGCAAGAACGAGGCGGCATGGTGTGCGCTCCGACAGGGCCTGGGCCGATGATGACAACACACTTGCCATGCTCGCAAGTCCTTGGGCGTGCGCACCAAGGCCTTGCCGGGCGAACGCGACCACGGGATGGACTAGAAGACGTCGTAGGACTTTGCGCCGTGCTTGCTGTCCAGGGGTGCCAGCGTCTTCAGCCGCTCGTAGTCTTCGACCGTCATCACCTCGGGCATCGCGAGCGGGTCATCGGCCTTGGCGGGCAGGCCCGTGTCCCGGTTGATCAGCACGGTGACGATGCCGGGCGGCATGGGTTCCGGAGCCGGCGGCATGCCGTTGAGCGCGACCTTCATGTAGCGGATCCAGATCGGAAGCGCCACGTAGGCGCCAAACTCAGGGTGGCCGTCCGCGTGTCCAAGTGATGCGAAGTCGTCGAAGCCTGCCCAGACGTCGGTCACCAAATTGGCGTTGTAGCCGCCAAACCAGGCATCCCGATAGTCGTTCGTTGAGCCGGTTTTTCCCGAGAGGTCATTGCGGCCGAGCGACAGCGCTGCGACACCGGTTCCGCTGCGGATCACCGATTGCATGATCGAAGCAATCAGGTAGGCGTTGCGAGGGCCGATGACGCGGGGCGCCAAGCGCAGCGGCGGGGCCTCGCCGGGAGGTGGTGTCGGTATCAGGACACTGAGATCGCCTGGAACCGGAGGTAATCCGTTTCCCGACGAAGATGAAAGGGCCTCGGCGGGTCCTGGCTGCGCGGGCAGAGCGCCGCTATCCTTCCATTTGGCATCGGCCAGGAGCCGTTGCTGGCAGTCACGACAGGCGCGCAAGGGGTTGGCGATGAACACTGCCTTCCCATCGCGGTTGACGATCCGATCCACGAAATAGGGATCGACGAGGAAACCGCCATTTGCGAATACGGCGTAGCCTCGCGCCATTTGCAGGGGCGAAACGGAAGCCGTGCCCAGCGCCATCGACAGATTGTCGGGGATCTGGTCCGGGCTCAGGCCAAAGCGGGTTGCGTACTGACGCGCGTAATTGACGCCAATCGCATCGACGAGGCGGATCGTGACCAGATTCTTCGACTGGGCAAGCGCGACGCGCAATCGGGTGGGTCCCTGGAATGTGTCGGTATCGTTGGCGGGAATCCATTCGCCATTTTTCGCCGATGGGTCAGCAAAGATGAGGGGCGCGTCGTTGACGACCGAAGCGGGACTGAAGCCCCTTGCGAATGCAGCCGAATAGACGAACGGCTTGAAGCTCGATCCGGGCTGGCGCGCCATCTGGGTGGCGCGGTTGAACTGGCTCAGCGTATAGCTGAATCCGCCAACCATGGCGACGATGGCCCCATCGTCCGGTCGCAGCGACACGAGCGCTGCCTGCGCCTTGGGCAATTCAGCCAATTGCCAGTGACCGCTGTCGTCGAGTGCCACGCGCACGATATCGCCAGGCTTGAGGACCTGATCAACGGTCTTCGGTGCCGGACCCCGGCGGTTTTCGTTGATGTAGCGGCGTGCCCAAGCGACCGATTTGAGGTCCAAGCGCAGCGTCTGGCCGTTGGACAAATACAAGCGGGCAGATGTCGGGCTGCTGTCGATCACCAAGCCCGGCTGAAGCCCGGCGATCGGGATTCGTCCAGCCAGGTCCCTGGTCCAGGCCGATGGGTCAGGCGCAGTGGGCAGCAATACCTTCGCTTCCGGACCCATCCAGCCGTGCCGACGGCTATATGCGAGCATTTCATGCCGCACGGCAGCATTGGCGGCGTTTTGCAAGCGACCATCAATCGTGGTGTAGACGGTGTATCCATCGGTCAGCGCCTGGTTCCCCAGCTTCTGCACTGCGACCAGACGCGCCATCTCGGCGACGTAGGGCGCATTGACCGCGATGGGTGCTTCGTGGGGGAACGCGTCGTCCGGTGTGGAAAGGGCCGTTTGATACTGGGCCTTGCTGATGAAGCCCACCGCGTACATGCGCTTGAGGACGTAATCGCGGCGGATCATCGCGCGTTTGAGGTCCGTGACTGGATTAGCTGCCGAAGGTGCCTGCGGCAGGCCGCCCAGCATCGCGCACTCAGGAAGCGTCAATTGGTCGAGCTTCTTGCCGTAGTAGTACTGGGCCGCCGCTGCCACGCCATAAGCCCGATGCCCAAGGAATATCTTGTTCAGGTAAAGCGTCAGGATGTCGTTCTTGCTGACCTCATTCTCGATCCGGAAGGCCAGAAACCACTCCATCAGCTTGCGTGTATAGCTCTTCTGCGGGCTGAGAAAGAAATTACGCGCAACTTGTTGGGTGATCGTGCTGCCGCCCTGCACCTTGGCGCCGCCGTGGATCAGCACCTCGAAGGCAGCTCGCGCTGTTCCTACAATGTCAACGCCGGGATGATGGTAGAAATCGGCATCCTCGGCTGCGAGGAACGCGTCCCGCAACATCGGCGGGATCTGCTGGAACGTCACCGGGATCCGGTTCACTTCGCCGAATGTAGCGATCAGCTTTCCGTCGGATGTGCGGACCATGAGCGGGACCTGCATCTGCACATCCTTCAGCGACCCAACGGATGGCAGCCTCGGCGCCAGGATCCAGTAGGCGATGCCCAACGCCGCGGCACCGGCCAAGGCGCCGGCAAAGATAAGGATCACCAGCCATTTCAGCAGACGCAGCAACAGGCGCATGGGGGGTGGATGCCGGCCAGGGTTCGGGGGAGTCGCGCAGTATAAGCGCAATGTCCGCGCCCCCCGGGCCGGTGGCTGAGCGGAGCCGGAACGGGTCTCCGTAGTGGCGATGGGGTGCGATTTGCAAAGAATTGTGAAGTGCTTCGCAGGGGGAGCAATCGGTGGGCGTTGCCAAAGAGTTAAGACTTGATCTAAGGTAGTAGCGCACATATCGCTCGTAAGGGCGCGTAGGAAGGGGAATTCCGGTGGGCCTTTTCAGTCCGAAGTCAGCGCCGCTGATCGGCGTGGACATCAGCTCGACCGCCGTCAAGGTGCTCCAGCTCAGTCAGGCTGGCACTCGCTATCGGGTCGAGCACTACGCCGTAGAGCCCCTGCCGCCCAACGCCGTGGTCGAGAAGAACATCGTGGAGGTCGAGGCGGTCGGTGAGGCGATACGCCGTGCGGTGGCACGCTCGGGCAGCAAGGCGAAACAGGCTGCGGCCGCGGTCGCCGGGTCCGCAGTCATCACGCGCACAATCACCATGCCTGCGGAACTGAGCGAGGATGATCTGGAAAGCCAGGTGCAGGCCGAGGCTAACCAGTACATTCCGTATCCGATTGAGGAGGTCAGCCTCGATTTCGAGGTGCTGGGCTCTGTCAAGGACAATCCGGAAATGGTGCAGGTGTTGCTGGCTGCGTCCCGCACTGAAAACGTCGACATGCGCGTTGCTGCGCTGGATATGGGGGGACTGACCGCGAAGGTGGTCGATGTTGAAGCCTTCGCGATGGAAAACGCCTTCGCGCTGATTGCAGATCAGCTGTCGGTCAGCCGCGATGGGGTGATTGCCTTGGTGGACATTGGCGCGACCATGACGACGCTGATCGTCCTTCGCCGCCAGCGATCCATCTATTCGCGGGAGCAAGTGTTCGGAGGCAAGCAGCTCACCGACGAGATCATGCGGCGCTATGGCCTTTCCTACGAGGAGGCTGGCCTCGCCAAACGCCAGGGAGGTCTCCCCGAGTCCTACGAAATCGAGGTGCTGGAGCCGTTCAAGGAAGCCGTGATCCAGCAGGTGAGCCGGCTCCTGCAATTCTTTTATGCCAGCAGTGAACACAGCAAGGTTGACCAGGTGGTACTGGCCGGGGGGAGCGCCGCCATCGCCGGACTTGGCGAAATGGTCGAAGAACAGCTTGGCGTGCCGTGCTGCGTTGCCAACCCTCTGGCCAGCATGGCGCTGGCCCCTAAGGTCTCGCCTCAGGCGCTGGCACAAGATGCGCCGGCGCTGATGATCGCCTGCGGGCTTGCGCTGAGGAGTTTTGACTGATGGCGCGCATCAACTTACTTCCCTGGCGCGCTGAACGGCGGAAGCTGCGCGAACGCGAATTCTTCATCCAACTGGGCGTCGCCGCTGCAGTGGCGATCGGTCTCGTGGTCGTCTGGGCGATGTGGATGGGCATGCGCATCGACAATCAAAACGACCGTAACGCTTATCTGCAGGGACAGATCGCGCAACTCAAGGCTGAGAACCAGCAGATCAAGAATCTCGATAAGGTCCGCGACCGCCTTCTCGCCCGCAAGAAGATCATCGAGGACCTGCAGGCCAACCGCTCACAGATGGTGCATCTTTTTGACGAGTTGGTTAAGCGCACTCCGGCGTCCATCCGCCTGACCTCCATGGCGCAGAAGGGAGATCTCCTGACCCTCAATGGCGTAGCGCAGTCCAATGCGGCGGTCGCCGACTATATGCGGAATCTCGAGGCATCACCCTGGCTGGGGGCAGCGGACCTGCAAAAGACGGAGAAGCAGGGCTCCGATTCGCGCATGCCTTACACGTTCGGCATCAAGGTGAAGATGGGGATGCCCAAGAGTGACGGCACGCCGGCTGGCGCCAGCAGTCTCGCCGCGATGGCTGTTCCGGCAATTCCGTCCAGCGCCTCCAAGTCGGTTGCAGCTAAGCCGGTTCATCCTGCTAGCGCGACGGCCGGGCCGGTCAGGGCGGGGAGCGCGTCGCAGCCAAGCAAGCCGGGAGCGAAGCCGTGAGTTTCCTTGACGATTTCCGCAATCTCGACCGAAACAACATCGGTGCTTGGCCAAAAACGGTCAAGTCGACGTTTACAGCGTTGGTCTTGGTATTGATTCTGTTTTTTGGCTGGTGGTTCAAGATCAGTTCCCAGCAGGATTCGCTGGCATCGCTGGCGGCGCAGGAGAGCCAGCTCAAGCAGGAATTCATCAAGCAGCAGGCGCGCGCGGTCAATCTTGAAGCGCTCAAGAGGCAGCTGTCCGAAATGCAGGACATGCTTCGGCAGATGCTTCGCCAGTTGCCCAGCAAGACCGAAATGCCGGAGTTGCTGGTCGATGTCTCGCAGACAGCGCTTTCCGCTGGGTTGCAGCCTGACCTTTTCCAGCCGGAGCCAGAGACGGTCAAGGAGTTCTACGCGGAAGAACCAATCAAGCTGAAGATGATCGGCACCTACAACCAGTTCGGCACGTTCATCAGTGGTGTTGCGTCTTTGCCTCGGGTCGTGATCCTGACCATGCACAACGTCTCGCTCACGCCATTGCCCGCGCCGGCGGGCAGCAAAGGCCCCAGCGGGCTTTTGGAACTCGAGGGTACCGTGCGCACCTATCGCTACCTCGAAGACAGTGAGGACAGCAACAACAATGCCCGGGGTGGCAAGGGGGGCGGCAAGTGAACGTGCGAACACTGTCCGCTCGCGTGATGCTCGCTTGTGCGCTGGTTGCCGCCCTTGGTGGTTGCACCAGTGGCATGTCCCACCTGCGCGAGTGGGTCGCGCAGGAGAAGGCCAAGAAAGGCCCGCCGCTGCCGCCGTTGCCGGTCATCAAGACTTTCGAGACGTTTGCCTACAAGGATCAGAATCTGCGGGACCCGTTCAGCCCAAGTCCGCTTGAGGCCGGTGGCTACAACACCAACGGCCCCCGACCAGATGCTGCTCGTCCCAAGCAGCCTCTGGAAATGTTTCCGCTCGACGCGCTGAAAATGGTCGGAACGATTGGAACGGGGCCTGGCGCGCAGGCGCTGATCAAGGATCCGACTGGAGTGATCCACCGCGTGGTCGTGGGCAATTACATGGGACAGAGCGACGGGCGCATTACCAAGGTGACGCCCGACAAGGTCGATCTAACGGAATTGGTACCGAACGGCAATGGCGGCTGGATGGAGCGCAAGGCCGAAATCGCGATGAGCGAGCAATGAGGACCCTGTGGGGGTGAGGTACATGATGATGCAAGCCACTCGCAAGACTGCCCGCGCCTGGCGCACTCGCGTGGCCATGATTCTGGCCGTGTTGCTGCTGGCGTTCCTGCCGTTGGGGGCGATGGCCACGACCCTCAAGAACATGAGCTACCAGGCTCTTCCCGGGGGGAAGGTCGATCTCACCCTGACGTTCGACGGCGCGCCACCGCAGCCCAAGGTGTTCACGACGACCGATCCTGCACGCATCGCGGTCGATTTCGACGCGACGTCGCTCGATGTGCCGAAGCCCCGGCTTGAAGTGGGCAGCGGAGCGACCTCCAGTGTCACTGCGGTGTCCGCTGGCGGGCGAACGCGGGTTGTCGTGGATCTGTTCCAGGCGGCCAACTACACGACGCGCGTCGAGGGCGACCAGCTCATCGTGGCGATCGGTAGCGGCAACGGCGGCACCGTCGGTGCTGGGCCGTCCGGGAATCCGAGCAAGATGCTGCCAAGCACGAGCTCGATCTCGATCTCCAGTATCGATTTCAAGCGCAATCGGACGGGTGCGGGACAGGTGATCGTCCACTTGAGTGGTAGTGGCGCGAACATCGATATGCACCGCTCCGGTGATCACGTGGACGTGGACTTTGCCAATGCGGCATTGCCACCCAAGCTCGCGCAACGCTTGGACGTGAATGATTTCGCCACGCCAGTGACCAGCGTCACCACGCGGCCACAGGGCAGCGGAGCCCGCATGGAGATTGCCGCACGGGGGTCGTTCGAGCCATCGGCCTACCAGAGCGGCAACGAGTATGTTGTCGAGATCGCACCCAAAAGCGAACAAAAGGCTACCGGGGTGATCGGCAACGGTATGACCGGGCCCAAGTACACGGGTTCGCGGGTCACCTTCAATTTCCAGGATATTCCCACCCGGTCGGCGCTTCAGCTCATCGCGGATGTGTCGAACCTGAATATCGTGGCTTCCGACAGCGTCGGCGGTAGCATCACGCTACGCCTGGTGAACGTCCCTTGGGACCAGGCGCTCGCCGTCATCATGCGGGCCAAGAGTCTCGGCATGCAGCGCGACGGGAACGTGATTTGGGTGGCGCCGCAAACGGAGCTTGCTGCCTACGAGCAAGCCAGGGCCGAGACCCGTCTCCGTGCCGAAGAGGCCGCGCCGCTCGTCACCGACTTCATCCCCATCAGTTACGGCAAGGCATCCACGATAGCCCAGCTGCTGACCCAGAAGAGCCTTCAGAACACTGCTGCTGGCGGCACCAGCAGCAACGTCAGTCGCGGCTTCCTGTCCCCGCGCGGCAGCGTCACCTTTGACGATCGGACGAATACGTTGATCGTCAGCGATATTCCGGAAAAGATCCGGCAGATCCGGGCCCTGGTGGCGCAGCTCGACAAGCCCGTCAAACAGGTCCTGATCGAGTCGCGCATCGTCATTGCCACCGACAACTTCACACGTGAACTTGGAGCAAAGTTCGGTGCCAGTGGTTTCTTCACCAATCCCAGTGGGCAACTGGTATCGACCGGCGCGACGATCGCCGATACCACATCGCTGATCAACAGCATCAATGCCCAGAACCAAGTCATTGCGCAAAACAATCTCAACCAGCAGTATGCGACGCAGACGGGTGGCACGGCACCGCAACCGACGTTGCCTCCGGCGATCACCTTCCCGGGTGGTTTGAACGTCAATCTTCCGGCGACCAATCCCGCGGGCAGTTTTGGGTTGGCGATTCTCGGTTCCAACTACCTGCTTGACCTTGAGCTCTCCGCAGCTCAGACGGAAGGCAAGAGTGAAACGATCTCCAGCCCGCGCGTGATTACGGCCAACCAACAGCCTGCGATCATCAAGCAGGGCACGGAGATCGGCTACGTCACTTATCAGAATGCGCCTGGCGGCGCAGGCGGTCTCGGGGCTGGGACCGCGACGGTGCAATTCAAGGATGCCGTTCTTGAGCTGAAAGTCACACCGACCATCACGGCTGACGGCCGGGTTTACTTGGCGTTGGACGTCAAGAAGGATGCATTGGCCGGGTTTATCAATAATCCCGGTGGTGGCCAGGTGCCGCAGATCGACACGCGGCAGATCCAGACTGGGGTGCTGGTCGACAATGGGCAGACCGTTGTTTTGGGCGGCATCTACGAAGTCACGAAGGGCATGACGGAGCAGAAGGTGCCGATCCTTGGCGATATTCCCGGCTTGGGGCTGTTGTTCCGCAATACCAACCGGAACAATACCAAGGCTGAGCTGCTGATCTTCGTCACGCCCCGGATTCTCAATGAAAGCCTGAAATAGCGCGCGGGCGTCCTCGGCTTCTCTTAATGCGAGGGGCGGCGTATGCCGCCCTTCACGCCTCGGAAGGCAGAAGATTTAGGGCGTTTTCGCCACGTTGGTGTGGCGGGGATTGCGGGTGCCGCGTGCAGGCGGACCGCGCATGACCCGGATGCGACTATCCGCACTTGCCTGCGCGCCGCCGTGCACGCGCGGGATTCAGGGCACATGATCATTCCATGCGGGCCCGATGTTGCGCCGGAAAGGTGGATCGGCCTTCGGACCCCTCGTTTCAGGACGATCGAAAAAATGCCCGACACGGGTCGGGCAGTGAGGGAATCAGTTGGCGTTGCGCGATCGCTGATTCGGCCAGGTCGGTGACCCTCGGTTCGCCGCGCGACCGGAATGCTGCATGGTCGCGATGCGCCGTACCCAACCCGCAAGCCCGCGCCCCGCGCTGGCTTGCGGCAGATGCGTGGGGTTATGTTAATAAGCCAAGCCTAATATAAATTGAGGCCAGTCTGCAACTGCGCGCCGAATCGGAGACGCCGCGAAGGGTGGTCAAGCACCGCCGGCTTCCTGCGCGAGCGTGGGGAAGCGCTGGAAGACTTGAGCGCGCGTCGGCGCTGAGAGCCCCGCTCCTGGTCGCTCGGTACTGAGCGAAGCACTATGAAGCGCCAGATGGGCAGCTTCGCTTAGGGGGTTTTCCGGGCGCATCGCCATCGTCGCCGCTAGCGAACCACAGAAGACGTCGCCGGCGCCGGTGGTATCGATCACTCGTACCGCAGGCACCGAAAGCCGGTAGTACTTGCACGTGTCGTGAAGTCGCGGTCCACTGCGATGTGCGACGAATACGCCGTGCTCGCCGAGCGTCACGGCGACGCTTGGTGCCGATAGGTAGGCGGTAAGGTTGGCAAGGTCCGCATCCTGGATGCTCGCGAGGCGCGCAGGCGGGGCATCGCAGCCAGCCTGACGAAGCATCATCAAGAATTCGGTCTCGTTGGGGACCAGCAAGTCACAGGCGTTGACCAGCATGGGATCCACATCCCCCCGAACGGGCGCTGGATTGACAATGCAAAGCGCGCCATTGGATTTTGCGAGCTCCAGCGCGCTCCGCAGGGGAGGCATCGCTGTCTCGAGCTGCATGAGCATGACGCGTGCAAGTTCAAAGACATCGGATTGGGCTCGTACATGAGCGACGTCGAGGCGGCTGTTGGCTCCGGCGTGGACCACGATCTGGTTTCGGCCAAGCGAGTCGACGAGTACGCAGGCGCTTCCGGTAGCGACGCCCTGCACAACTTGCCAACGTGCATCAATTCGTTCGTCGCGGGCCATGGCGATGGCCTCGTCCCCCATGGCGTCCGAGCCTATAGCCGCAATCAGGCAAGTGCTTACTCCTTGGCGGGCACAGGCCACGGCTTGGTTGCTCCCCTTGCCACCATGTCCGACGAGGAATGTCTCAGCGGCGACCGTCTCGCCGACAGCTGGCAATCGCAGCCCGTGCCACATGAAATCGCGATTGTAGCTGCCTACAACGACGACGCGTCCTTCGTTCATGACCGATCAGAGGCGGGTAATGACGCCAGCAATCGTGGCAGTCATGAAGGTGGCGAGCGAGCCGCCCAGCACGGCTCGAAGGCCGAGTCGCGCGAGATCCCCGCGGCGGCTGGGGGCGATGCCACCAATCCCGCCAATCTGTATGGCGATGGACGAGAAGTTGGCGAAACCGCATAGCGCGTAGGTGGCGATCAGTCGGCTTTGCGGCAACATCTGGCCAAGGTGTCGCGACATATCGGTGTAGGCAACGAACTCGTTAATCACAACCTTCTCGCCGATAAAGCTCCCAACCAGCGGGGCGTCATGCCAAGGCACGCCGATCAGCCACGCCACGGGCGCCAGAACCCAGCCAAAGATTGTTTGCATGCTGAGCTGGATGTTGCGGCCCAACGCATGCGAGATCCAAGAGTTGAGCGAGCTCGAGGCGCTTGGTCCCCACGCATGCGTACCCAGCCATTCAATCGGCGCGTTGAGGAGCGCGATGAGCGCGATGAACGCCAACAGCATGGCGCCCACGTTCAATGCCAATTTCAAGCCATCGCCAGCGCCGTTGGCTGCAGCATCGATTACATTGGAGGTCGTGCGTTCGACCTCCATCTTGACCGTCCCGCGCGTCAACGGCTCCTGGGTTTCCGGAATCAGGACCTTGGCAATCATCAGCGTGGCCGGAGCGGCCATGATTGACGCAGTCAGGAAGTGCTTGGCGTAAAACTCCATTTGTGCCGGGTCGCCGTGGCCCAGCAGTCCGACGTAGGCGGCCATGACCGAGCCCGCAATATGCGCCATCCCACCGATCATGACGGTCATCAGCTCCGCCTCCGTCATGCGTTCGATATACGGCTTGACCGTCAGCGGCGCCTCGGTCTGGCCGATGAATACGCTGGCGCATACGCTGGTCGTTTCAGCGCCAGAGACGCGCATGACCTTAGTGATCACCCAGGCCATGCCGCGCACCACACGCTGCATGATGCCGAGGTGGTAGAGGACGCCCGTCAGTGCCGCGAAAAAGACGATCGTTGGCAACACCTGCAGGGCGAACACGTACCCGATGTTGGGATTGGAAGCGTTGGCCAGATTGCCGAAGACAAACGTCGTGCCTGCACTGACGTAGCTCATCAACTTGACGAAGCCGGCAGCCAATGCGTCAAAGACCAACTTGCCGAAGGGAACCTTCAGTACGATCAGCGCGAAAACGATCTGCAGGAACAAGCCACTCCCGACCAGCTTCCAGTCGATAGCACGTCGGTTGCCGGAGAACATCACCGCAACAAGTAGCAGCATGCCTAGACCAAACATGCCGAACGCAATGCGGCCAACTAGATCCAAGACCATGGCAGATCCCCCGACGCGGTTGCGCCGCGCACAAGGGCCGAAGCCTAGGGCACTCGCGCGGGGTCGGGCAAGGAAGATGCAATGATCTGCCGGACGGTAACCGAACCCCGCATCAGCGTCCGCAGGCGCCGTTCGATCCTTGCCGTGGCCCCCGGCGGGGATGGTCGGCTGCCTCTGCGCGGATGCGCGGATTGTGCGCGCGACCCCGAGATTACCGACAGGTGCGACGCTGCAAGCGAAGTGACGAAGCCCATTGAGTCTCGGTAGACGCTTGGTACGGCATGCGGCCTAAGGCAGCGGGTCCCGCAGAGAACGTGGCGTTAATCGACCGCGGTCTTGGTGTGGCGCACTGTGCACCGGATTCAAGACGAGGAATTTGCGGGGACTGTCGCCGTATCGAGGGTCCCCGTCACGGGTGTCGCCACGCCGTGGACAAAATGAACCCAAATGGGCGTCCGTTGCACATGGCTTCGTGCATCGACACTCAACTGCCCGGTTGCACCTGCCACATAGCTGCTCGGGTGCTGCTGCAACCAGGCGAAATAGGGGCTCAAGAGCTCCGCATCCATTCCGAACGCGAACAGGCGTGCGCCGCGCCCGCCTGCAGCCGGTAGATCGCGCGCCAGTGACGCACGGCTCGGCAGTCCGGGCTGCGCGTCGTAGAGCCAAGGAGCATCCGGAAATTGAACGCCATCCAGATCCCGGTCCAGCGGATTCGAAAATCCGGGATACACCTGTGTCGTCGCGAAAACGGGCTGCGTTAAGCGGGCGACGCGGATTTGCGGCAATAGTAGCCGAGCCGTCTCCGGAGCCACTGCGACGAAGATTGCACCGTCTGGACCGAGGCCCGTGGCTGCGGACTCGATCTGCTTGCCGAAGTTGACCGAATCTGATGGAAGGGTCTGGACAGCCAGTACCTTGCCACCGCTGCCCTCGAACTGTGCCTTGAAGGCTTGCGCCGCGCGCTGCTCGTTGTCGGTGCCCGCATCGAATACGATGGCTTGGCGAATCCCCAACTCCCGCATGCGCGCCGCTACCTGGATGCCATCGCTCTGGGGCATCAGGCCGAATTCGACACTGCCCGGCGGGGGCTCAATGCTGCCGCCGGGATGATTCAGCGCCAGCAGGGGCAGCGTGGGATGATTGGCGAACAGAGCCGCGACGGCGTCTCGCGCTAGCGGACCGACGATCAGATCGGCGCCTGCGGCTTGCGCTTGCTGGTAGGCTTCCAGTGCGCCCGTGGACGTACCGCGCGTGTCGTAAACGAGCACGTGGGGGCGTGGCTGCCCGGTCGGCCCGTTGAAATAGGCGGTGAAGAATCCTTCGGCGACCGCTTCGCCAGCTGCCTTGAGTGGGCCGCTCAAGGGCAGCAACAAGGCAATTCGCCCGTAGGCGTGGAAGCCCTCGGCGACTGCTCCGCGGCCAGGACCTATGAGCGTGCCTGCCGGGCTCACCAGAGCTGGGAGCACCGCTGGCAGCGAACTACCCAGGCGCTGCAACGCGCGCCCGACCCAGGGCAGGAAGGGATCGTTGGCTGCAAGTGTCATCGCCCGCTTTTGGAGCCTCGGCACACCCATTCCGACCAGGATATGGTCGACTTCTCGTGCGTTGCGCAGGCGAGCGGTGCCACTGAGAAGCGGATTCGTTCGCGCCAGCGCGCGTGCTTCAGTCCATGGGTCTCCAAGCGTTCGAGCGGCGTTAGCCTGCAATCGCGCTGCGCGCAACTGCAGGTTCTTGGGCAACGTGTCCGGCAGCATGGCAGCGATCGCCAGCGCCCGTTGCGGATCAGTGGGTAGAGCCAATTCGCCCTGGATCAGGTTGTAACGCGCGGCACTCACGCCGCTTAATCGACCCGAGTCGACCTGCGCCAGATCGTTGCGCGCCCGGGCATCTTCCCCTGCGAGTAGGCGCGCATCCGCAGCGCGCAGCGCGTAACGATTTGCCAGAGGGCCGTGCTGACCCGGTGCAGCCAAACTCTCCCATGTACGGGCTGCGCCGAGGTAATCGCCACGCTGGTAGAGCACCTCGGCCTGGGCATCAGCAGCCTGTTGAGCTGGTGTCGGGCCGCCCATGGTGGCGCAACCGCCCAGTAGGAGCACCAAGGCGAACAGCAGGATCGACGACAATTTCCGCATCTTGGGCCTGCACGGTGAAGATGGCTTTGCGATCATAGCGGATGCTGCCGGGCGCTCCCCGTCCGTGGAGGATTATCGATGACGAACACGGTCGGCACGCTCTGGGTGGTGGCTACGCCGATTGGCCACCTTGGCGACCTTTCCGCTCGCGCCCGCGAAGTGCTGGGCAGGGTCGGGCTTATCGCGGCCGAGGATACGCGTCGCACCGCACAGCTGTTGTTGCACTACGGAATCCGCACGCGCGTCGTGGCATTGCACGAGCACAACGAATCATCGGTCGCTCCGTCACTCGTCACGCGGCTCCTCGCCGGCGAAGATTTGGCACTGGTCTCCGATGCAGGCACGCCCTTGCTGAGTGACCCGGGTTTCGTGCTCGTTCGTATGGCCCGCGAGGCGGGGGTGCGTGTTGCGCCGGTGCCGGGACCATCGGCGCTCATGGCAGCGTTATCGGTTTCCGGCTTGCCGATCGCGCGGTTTGTCTTTGAGGGATTTCTGCCAGTCAAGCCCGGCGCGCGCCGCGCGCGCCTGGCAGCGCTCGCGGGAGAGTCCCGCACGCTGGTTTTCTACGAGGCGCCGCATCGACTGAAGGAATTACTCGAAGATCTGGAGGCGGCGTTCGGTGCTCAGCGCCCCGCAGTGCTGGCCCGTGAATTGACGAAATTGCACGAGACGGTACTCGACGGAACCGTTGGAACGCTGCTCGCCCGCGTACGCACGGATGCGGACCAGAGTCGTGGTGAAATTGTCGTTCTCGTGGCGGGTAACGAGGCCAACGAGGCGGAGGTCCTTGCGTCGGGCAAGCGCCTGTACCAGCTGCTCAGCGCCGAACTCGCGCCAGCTCGCGCTGCCCGCGTTGCGGCCGAGTTCACTGGCGCTCCGCGAAAAGCATTGTACGCTCCGGGCATTGACCCCGACCGGGCCGACTAAGGCGCGTGACCGCAACTGCAGCTACACTGTGCGCGGGAGTCGGCCGGACAGTCGCGTCGCATGTGCGCCGAGGAAAGTCCGGGCTCCGCAGGGCAAGGTGCCAGGTAACGCCTGGGCGGCGCGAGCCGACGGACAGTGCAACAGAAAGCAAACCGCCGAACGGTGCTGCAAGGCACGCGTGGTAAGGGTGAAACGGTGCGGTAAGAGCGCACCGCGCGTGGGGACAACGCCACGCGGCACGGCAAACCCCACCTGGAGCAAGGCCAAATAGGGAGGCGATGGCGTGGCCCGCGCCGCTTCCGGGTTGGCTGCTTGAGCCCAGCGGTGACGCTGGGCCTAGAGGAATGACTGTCTTGTACAGAACCCGGCTTACAGGCCGACTCCTTTCCTTTCCTTTCCGTTAGTCCGCCGTCCAGCCCATGCAAGGTACGCCGAGATGGGATCGGGCTGCACGTCGGCGGAAAGTTGCGACCAAAAATTCAATGATTTCATGGATATCGCCGGGTCTTCTCAGAACCTGCGTTAAATCGCCGCGTGACTCACATTAGTCATTGATCTGCAAGGCAAAAAGCCGTTGACAGTCGCAATTGCTGAGACTAAGGTGGCAATCAGTGTGAAAACGTGGGGAAAGGTGGGCGCGTGTTCCAGGGTGAAACTGCGATCACGGTCGATGACAAGGGACGGCTGGCGATCCCCACCGCCTACCGCGAGCTTGTCGCGCGCGAATGCCAGCTCCGCTTGGTCAGCACCTACAACCCCTTCGAACCGGGTTGTCTGTGGCTGTTTCCGCCGTCGGAGTGGGAGCGTGTTCGCGATGCGGTGAACGCGTTGCCCAGCGTCAAGGCGGTGCACCGTGCCCTGCAAATGAAATTGGTTGGTGCGGCGGCGACGCTGGAGCTCGATGCTGCAGCGCGCATCCTGTTGCCGGCCAGCCAGCGGGCTGCTGCGGGGATCGAGAAGCGTGCCGTACTTCTCGGGATGGGCAACAAGTTCGAGGTTTGGGGCGAGCAAGCCCACTTTGCCAAGATTCGCCAGAGTATCGGCGAAGGCGACATCAGTGCGGAGATGTCCGCGCTGCGGCTGTGAACCATGTCTCCCGCCTCCAGTATCAACGTCGCCAGCGAACACGTTCCCGTGCTTTTGCGGGAGGCGCTCGATGGACTTGCCGTGCGCCCGAACGGGACGTATCTGGATGGCACGTTCGGGCGAGGGGGGCACGCCGACGAAATCCTGCGCCGATTGGGGGCGGCGGGTCGTCTGCTGTTGATGGATCGGGATCCCGAGGCAATTGCCGCGGCGCGCGTGCGTTATCAAGGCGACGAGCGGGTGCTTGTGCGCCATGGCAATTTCGCTGACATGGGCGCGTGGCCGGAAGCACGGGCGGGGCTTGACGGCATTTTGCTCGATCTTGGCGTCTCGTCCCCCCAGCTTGACCAGGCTGCGAGAGGTTTCAGCTTCATGGCGGACGGTCCCCTGGACATGCGCATGGACCCCACCCAGGGACAAACCGCAGCGCAATTTCTGGCCTCTGCCGCCGAGGAGACGATTGCCGACGTGTTATGGCGCCTTGGCGAAGAGCGCATGAGCCGGCGAATTGCCCAGGCTATCGTCCGTGCGCGCAGCGAAACGCCATTGACCAGGACGACGCAACTAGCCGGTCTTGTGGCGCGCGTGATCGGTGTGCGACGGGACCCGAGAAAGCATCCCGCCACGCGAACGTTCCAGGCACTTCGTCTCCACGTCAATGGCGAGATCGATGCCGTGCAGCGGGGGCTTGCAGCCGCAGCTGACTGTCTCAAGCCGGGCGGGCGGCTCGTGGTCATCAGCTTCCACTCACTCGAGGATCGCTTGGTCAAGCAGTTCATGCGCGGTCCACAGCTACCGCGCGTTGCGCGTGGCCTGCCAGCGCCGTTGCCCGTTGATTCAGTCCTGAGGGTGATCGGGCGCAAGCAGTTTGCCGGTGCTGACGAGGTAGCGCGCAATCCACGTGCGCGATCTGCCGTGTTGCGGGTGGCGGAGCGTCGCGCATGAATGGCTTGGCCGACCGAGTCCTTGCAGCGACGCTGTTACTGATCGTTATGGCCAGCGCGATTGCCGTCGTGTGGGCGCGCAACGAGAACCGCGAGTTGTTCATCCGGTTCACGCGATTGCAGAACGAACGCGACCAACTCAACATCGAATATGGACGCCTCGAGCTCGAAGATGCGACGTGGGCCGACCCTGCGCGGGTGGCGTCGGTTGCGAGGCATGCGCTCGGCATGGTCAATCCAGATCCCGCACAGATACGCATGGTGCGCGAATGATTTCGGAATCCGACCATCAGTCGGCGCGGATTTCGCGGACGACTGGGCCGCGCATACGTGGCCGACTCGTTTTCGTTGGCGTGGTTCTCGCGCTGGCCGGTGCTGGCCTTTTGGCGAGGGCCGTCGATCTCCAGGTGGTGCGGCGCGAATTCCTGCAAAGGCAGGGCGATGCGCGCTTTCTCCGGGAGATACCCATTCCCGTATCGCGGGGAAGCATTTTTGACCGCAATGGCGAACCGCTGGCGGTGTCCACGCCCGTCGATTCGCTGTGGGCCAATCCGCCGGAATTGCTGGCCCATGCCAACCGCATTCCGCAGTTGGCCGCGTCGCTGGGCGTCGATCCCGCCGACCTCCAGCGACGATTGGAGCAACGTTCCGGGCTACAGTTTGTCTACCTGCGTCGCCTCATGAGTCCGGAAGCGGCTCATGCCGTGCTTGCGCTGAAGATCCCCGGTGTCTACAAGCAGCGCGAATACCGACGTTACTACCCCATGGGGGATGTTGCCGCGCAATTGGTCGGATTCACTAACATCAACGATCAAGGCCAGGAAGGACTTGAACTCGCCTACAACAGCTGGCTCAGCGGGACGCCCGGACTGCAGCGCGTCATCCGTGATCGGCTTGGCCAGATCGTGCAGAGCGTCGACATGGTCCGGGAGCCTCACCCTGGCCACAACCTCACGCTCAGCATCGACCGCCGCCTGCAATATCTTGCCTATCACGAACTTCAGAAGGCCGTTTCCGAACATCAGGCCCGCGCTGCTTCCATGGTGGTGCTGGACGCACGTACGGGAGAGGTTCTGGCTATGGCAAACCTGCCGTCCTTCAACCCCAATGACGTGGCCGGCAGCAAGCCAGCGGAATGGCGCAACCGGGCCGCCACGGACGTTTTTGAGCCTGGTTCCGTCATGAAGGCGTTCTCGCTCTCTGCCGCGCTCGCCAGCGGCAAGTGGACACCGACTTCTCCGATCGATACCTCGCCGGGCTGGTATGCGATGGACGGCTACACCATTCGCGATACAGCCGATTTCGGCAAGCTCGACATGACCGGGGTGATCACCAACTCAAGCAACGTTGGCGCATCGAAGATTACGGCTACGTTCTCCGAAAAGCGCCTGTACGACACGTTGCACCATTTCGGATTCGGTCAAAGTACCGGCAGTGGATTCCCCGGCGAAGCTTCCGGATTCCTACCGGTCTACACCAGCTGGCTGCCGATCAACCGCGTCACGATTTCCTATGGCTACGGCCTGAATGTCACGGCACTGCAACTCGCTCAGGCGTATGCGGCGCTGGCCGACGGCGGCATCCTGCACCATCCTACCTTTGTCAAAGGCGACGACAATCCGCCTGAGCGGGTACTTCCGGCCCGTTACGCACGTGAAATGGTAGGCATGCTGAAGACGGTCGTCAGCCCTCAAGGCACCGCGCCGACGGCCATGATCGCCAACTACACCGTGGCAGGAAAGACCGGAACCGCGCATCAGGCTGGCGCGGGTGGCTACCTCAAGAATGACTATTACTCGGTCTTTTGCGGGATGGTTCCTGCCAGCAATCCGCGTCTCGTTGGCGTCGTCGTGGTGCGTGATCCGCAGCATGGCCACTTCGGAGGAACGGTTGCTGCGCCAGTGTTCCGGAAGGTCATGGAAGGGGCGCTGCGCCTGCTCGATGTGCCTCCAGACAACGTGCGTCAATGGTACGCGCAAGCACCTGTGCCTGATGTGCCCGCGGGTGGATCCTCGCCATGACCATGCCATCAGGACTAGCGACGAACATGCGCGCGGGCGATCTTTTGGCTGGAGTGGCTGATGCTGGCGACATGGCATCCGTGAATTTGCGAGGGCTCGAACTTGATTCGCGCAATGTAAGGCCGGGGGATGCCTTCGTTGCGCTCCGCGGGAGTCGCCATCATGGCATCGAATTCGCGGCGGCAGCGCGCGCTGCAGGCGCCGTACTGGTGCTGGCCGAGGGACCAGCTCCCCAAACACCTGCACGGCTGGAAGGCGTGCTTTGGATCGACGGACTTGCGGCGCAATTGGGCAAGTTGGCCGCGCGGCTCTATGGCGATGCCTCGCGCACGCTGAAAGTCACAGGGATCACCGGCACCAATGGGAAGACGTCCTCCGTGCAAATGCTGACGCAGGCGCTTGAGTTGTTGGGCAAGCGGGCGGGGAGCATAGGGACGTTGGGAGCCGGGTTGCATGGTGGCATCAGGCCTGGTGCGCGAACGACGCCGGACGTGATTACCGTGCAACGTCTGCTCGCCGAACTGCGCGCGGCAGGTGCTTGGCATGTGGCAATGGAAGTTTCATCGCACGCGCTGGCGCAAGGTCGGGTCGATGGCGTGCACTTCGCCGTAGCAGCGTTCACCAACCTGACCCGTGATCACCTCGACTACCACGGCTCCATGGACGCCTATGGTGCTGCCAAGGCGAAGCTATTCGACTGGCCGCAGCTTGCGCACGCAGTGATCAATGTCGACGATCCATTCGGATCCGTCCTCGCAAGTCAGGTTGAGAATCGAACCCGCGTATTGCGTGTCAGCGCGCGAGGACGTGCTGACTCCGAATTGCAGGCCGGGGATGTTGCCACCACGGCCAACGGCTTGACGTTTACCCTGCGGGCGGGCAGGCAATCGGGCCAAGTCGATAGCCCGTTGCTCGGCCGATTCAATATCGAAAATCTCCTGATCGTTGCGGGCTGCCTGCTTTCGCTAGGGTTCGATTTCGGTGAAGTGGCATCGGTTCTTTCAAAGCTTGAACCGATTCGCGGGCGCATGCAGCGCTTGGGCGGGGATGGACGACCGCTCGTAGTTATCGACTACGCCCACACCCCCGACGCACTGGAACAGGCCCTCAGCGCATTGCGATCGCACTGCGCCGGCCGACTTTGGTGTGTCTTTGGCTGCGGGGGCGAGCGGGATTCGGGAAAGCGCCCACTGATGGGCGCCGTGGCGGCCCGACTTGCAGACGAATGCATCATTACCGACGACAACCCGCGGAGTGAGAATGGTGATTCGATCGCCGCCGCGATCCGCGCGGGCATGCCAGCTTCAACCCATGTGACTGTGCAGCGTGATCGCGCGCGAGCCATCGAGCATGCAGTGCGTTCCGCGAGTCCACGCGACGCAATCCTCGTGGCAGGCAAAGGTCATGAAACCCAGCAGGAGGCCCACGGTCAGAAGCATCCTTTTGACGACGTGGCGGTGGCGCGTTTGGCCTTGGGAACTTCCCTATGCTGAACATGATGCTCAGCGAGATCGCCTTGTGGACGCACGGCGCGTTGCGGGGCAGCGATGCGCCAGTGCGCGGCGTCGGCATCGACACACGCAAGCTCTCGCCCGGGATGCTGTTCGCCGCCATCCGAGGCGAGCATGTCGATGGCCATGATTTTCTGCGCATGGCGCAATTGGCAGGCGCGGCCGGAGCCCTCGTATCGCGGCCGGTGGCGGACGTCGTCCTGCCGCAGGTTCAGGTTGCCGACGTACAAGCGGCGCTGGGTGATCTGGCGAGTGCGGTACGCGCACGCAGCAACGCGATCGTAATCGGGGTCACGGGCTCCAGCGGCAAGACAACGGTCAAGAACCTCTGTGCGAGCATTCTTGGCAGTGTGGCGGCAACCCATGCCACCGAAGGCAACCAGAACAACGAAATCGGCTTGCCGCTCAATCTTTTGAACATGCGCGATGACGCGCATTTTGCGGTGCTCGAGATGGGCGCCGGGAAACCAGGGGATATTGCATATCTCGCTGGGATCGCACGGCCCTACGTCGTCCTCGTCAATAACGTGGGGCCCGCACATATCGAGCGACTTGGCAGCGTAGAGGGAGTTGCGGAGGCCAAGGGGGCAATCTATGCCGCGTTGCCGGCTGATGGCATTGCCGTGATCAACGCCGAGGATGCCTTTGCGGGCTATTTTGCGGCTCAAGCGGGCTCACGACGCGTGCTTCGTTTCGGAGTCCACGCGACTGCCGACGTCGGTGCGGAAAATATCCAGTTGGAACTGCATGGATCGCGATTCGATCTTGTCATGCCCAATGGCCGTGCGGAGGTCCTCCTGCCGCTCCCCGGGATGCATAACGTGCGCAACGCGCTCGCTGCGGCGGCAGTTGCCCACGCACTTGACGTGCCTCCGGAGAAGATTGCCTCGGGACTTGCAGGCGTGGCCTCCAGTCGCGGCCGCCTCGCGATCCGCAAAATGCCTGGCGGCTGGACCCTGCTCGACGATAGTTACAATGCGAATCCGGCCTCGGTCGCGGCCGCAATCGATACGTTGACTCTCGCGCCAGGGGAAACCTGGTTGGTTCTTGGCGATCTCGCCGAACTTGGACAGGGTGCCGGTGACTTGATGGCGGACCTGGGGCGAAAGGCTCGCTCCGCAGGGATTCGTCGTCTCTGGACCGTGGGAACCACGAGCGCGGAGGCAAGCCGCGCCTTCGGGCGTGACGCGCAGCATTTCGAACAACAGGCGGCACTGGCGGCCGCACTGCGTAGCGCACTGCATGAAGGAGTCACGTGCCTAGTCAAGGGATCGCGTGCGTCCGCGATGGAGCATGTGATTGCTCTGCTGGAAGGGGAGGGGCAAGCGCATGTTTTATGAACTTGCGCGCTGGCTGAGTGCGTATATCAGCGCCTTCCATCTATTCCAGTACATCACGTTGCGAACCATTGCGAGCGCGCTGACCGCCTTGGCTATTTCGTTGGCGTTCGGTCCCAGCGTGATTCGACGCCTTGCAGCGCAGAAGGCTGGACAGGTCATTCGAACCGATGGTCCGCAGTCCCACCTGAGCAAGGCGGGCACGCCCACCATGGGCGGCACGCTCATTCTCCTGGCAGTGGCGATTTCCACGCTCTTGTGGATGGATCCCGCAAACCGTTTCGATTGGATCGTGCTGGGCGTCATGCTCAGCTTCGGCGCGGTTGGCTTCTACGACGATTATCGGAAGCTGGTGCTGAAGGACAGCCGGGGACTGCCAGCGCGCTGGAAGTATCTCTGGCAATCGCTGTTCGGATTGATTGCGGCTCTGGTGCTGTTTGCGACCGCCCAGGTTCCTGCCGAAACCGCGTTGTTTGTGCCGCTTTTCAAGACCGTTGCGTTACCCCTCGGCGCGTTCTTCGTGCTGATCGCATATTTGATGATCGTCGGGTTTTCCAACGCAGTGAACCTCACCGACGGCTTGGACGGACTCGCCATCATGCCTAGCGTCTTGGTTGCCGTGGCGCTGGGCATCTTCGCCTATCTCTCAGGCAATGCCGTTTTCTCCGGATATCTAGACATCCCCTCCATCCCTGGGGCTGGCGAGTTGGCCATCTTCTGCGGTGCGCTGGCTGGATCAGGGCTCGGCTTCCTTTGGTTCAATGCCTACCCTGCCCAGGTCTTCATGGGTGATGTCGGTGCACTGGCCATTGGTGCTGCATTGGGCTGCATAGCCGTGATTGTGCGCCAAGAAATTGTGCTGCTCATCATGGGCGGCGTGTTCGTGATGGAGACTGCTTCGGTCATGTTGCAGGTGGCCAGTTTCAAACTGACTGGCAAGCGAATCTTCCGCATGGCGCCGATCCATCATCACTTTGAGCTCAAGGGCTGGCCCGAGCCGCGCGTGATTGTGCGCTTCTGGATCATCAGCGTGATGCTGATGTTGATCGGCCTTGCGACGCTGAAGGTCCGCTGATGTTTGACTTCGGAAGCCCTCGCCAGCAAGCAAAACGCCGCGGTGCTCCGCGCGGCCGCTATGACCGCTGGCTTGTGCTGGCTGTCATCAGTTTGGCCGCGTTCGGCATTGTCATGGTGGCCTCCGCGTCGATTGCGATTGCGGATGGCAGCAACCTGGGACCTTTCTACTATCTCCAGCGCCACCTGATGTTCATCGTGCTGGGCACCGTACTCGCAGGCATCGCGATGCGAGTGGAACTCCGTTGGTTGGAACAGCGCGGCCTTCTATGGCTGGCGCTGGCGGTGCTCTCGCTGTTGATGGTTTTCATCCCCCATATCGGCTTGCGCATCAACGGCGCAAGGCGTTGGCTTGACCTCGGCGTTACCGGTTTTCAACCGGTCGAGGCGGTGAAGGTTGCGCTCATCCTCTATCTGGCGAGTTATCTGGTGCGTCACCGAGCCGCCGTGGAACGCGGATTCTGGGGCGCAGCGAGGCCGGTGGGGGTCGCCCTGATGCTGGCATTTCTCCTCCTCCTTCAGCCAGATTTCGGATCGGCATTGCTGGTCATGGCGATCACCGTAGGCATGATCTGGCTGGCAGGGGCTCGAAAGCGACATCTCCTGCTCATGGGCTCGCCCTTGATTCTCTTGTTCATCTGGATTGCCTTCAGCCGAAGCTATCGCGTTGAGCGGCTCACTTCCTTCCTCAATCCCTGGAAAGATCCGTTTTCCGATGGGTTCCAGCTGACCCAGGCATTGATCGCCGTCGGAAGAGGGCATTGGTTTGGCGTCGGGCTCGGCGACAGCATCCAGAAGCTGTTCTATCTCCCCGAGGCTTATACCGACTTCATCCTTGCCGTCATCGCCGAGGAACTCGGCTTCGTTGGCATCGCTTTCGTGCTGACGCTCTTTGCACTGCTCGTCGGACGCGCATTGCTGCTCGGCCTGCGTGGCGTGGAAATTGGACAGCGCTACCCTGCCTATGTCTGTTTCGGCGTCGCGTTGTCGATTGGGCTGCAGGCGCTGGTATCCGTCGGCGTCAACCTCGGCGTGCTGCCGACCAAAGGCTTGACCTTGCCGCTTGTCAGCTCTGGCGGGTCCAGCGTGATCATGACCTTGGCGATGTTGGGCATATTGCTCCGTGCCAGCTACGAAATCAGCCGTGCGGAAGATGCCCGTCGTTACGGTGCGCTACCGCTTGAGGACGCGGCGGCGAAAGGCATGGAGGTGAACCCATGAGCCCCGCGCGCCCGGTGATGATCATGGCCGGCGGCACCGGGGGTCACATATTTCCCGGGCTCGCCGTCGCCGAAGTGCTTCGGCAGCGTGCGGTACCGGTGATGTGGCTTGGCGCCAGCGCGGGCCTCGAGACGCGTTTGGTCCCCGCGCAAGGTATCGACCTCATCACCCTGCCGGTACGCGGGGTGCGCGGCAAAGCATGGCGGGCGCGGCTCGCCGCGCCCGCCATGCTGCTGCATGCGCTTTGGTGCGCGGGTACTGCACTGCGTCGGACTCGTCCGCGCTGCGTTTTGGCGCTCGGGGGCTACGCAGCTGGACCCGGGGGACTCGCCGCATTCATCCAGCGTGTGCCCTTGGTCGTACACGAGCAAAATGCGTTGCCGGGGATGACCAATCGCGTTCTGGGACGCCTTGCGCGACGCGTACTCTGCGGTTTCCCGGACGCACTGCCTGGTGCCGAGTGGGTCGGCAACCCGGTGCGCGCCGCCATCGCTGCGCTGCCGCCGCCGGCGGTTCGACTCGCCGGTCGCACTGGTCCGGTACGGATCCTGATTCTAGGGGGCAGCCAGGGCGCGCGTGTGCTCAATGCTGCCATTCCAGCCGCGACTGCCCTGCTTCCGCCCGCCGCCCGCCCTGACATATGGCATCAATGTGGCGTACATGGCGTTGAATCGACGCGCAGGGCCTATCTGGACGCTCACATTGACGCCCGAGTCGACGCTTTCATCGACGGGATGGACCAGGCTTACGCATGGGCCGACCTCGTTGTTTGCCGTGCCGGGGCCTTGACTCTGGCGGAGCTCGCGGCAGCGGGTCTGCCTGCGATCTTGGTGCCCTATCCGCACGCGGTTGATGACCACCAGACGCGCAATGCGCAGGTGCTCGTCCAGGCGGGTGCCGCACTGCTGATGGCAGAGCATGTCCTTGAACCAGAGGAGATGGCCCGGGAGCTCTCCGCGCTGATTGCCGATCCATGCCGCCGCATGGCCATGGCAGAAGCAGCGCGGTCGCTCGTGCGAATGGATGCAGCCGAACGTATCGCCGATGTTTGCATGGAGGTCGCTGCATGAGCCCGCGCCGGCTCCAGCCGCACGAGGACTTCATGTACGCGTTCAAGCGCGTGCATTTCATCGGCATCGGCGGCGCAGGGATGAGCGGTATTGCCGAGGTGCTCCATACGCTCGGTTACGCGGTTTCTGGATCAGACCGGACTCCATCGGCCGTTACAGCACACCTCGAGGCGCTAGGCATTGCGATTCGGATCGGCCATGGCCCGGCGCATGTCAGTGGCGCCGACGCGGTAGTCGTCTCAGGCGCTATTGCGGCGGACAACCCCGAGCTGGTTGCGGCGAGGGCCGCGCGGATCCCGGTCGTGCCTCGTGCCGAAATGCTCGGCGAGCTGATGCGCTTCCGCCGCGGCATTGCCGTTGCTGGTACCCATGGAAAAACCACCACAACCAGTCTGACCGCCAGTGTTCTGGCCGAGGCGGGATACGATCCGACGTTCGTGATCGGCGGACAACTACTCGCCGCAGGCGCCCATGCACGCCTGGGGGCTGGTGAGTACCTCGTTGCCGAAGCCGATGAGTCTGATGGCTCGTTCCTGATGCTCTCGCCTGTCCTGGCCGTCGTGACCAATATCGACGCCGATCATTTGGCCAACTATGGCGGTGACTTTGCACGATTGCGCGATGCGTTTGCGCAATTCCTGCATCGGTTGCCATTTTACGGGACCGCAGTGCTCTGCGTGGACGATGCGGAGGTCGCCGCCCTCGCGCAGAACACATCCCGTGGCGTGGTCACATACGGCACAGCGCCACAAGCGGACGTGCGTGCAAGCTCGATCGCGCAGCACGGGGCGCGGATGCAATTCAATCTGCACCTGCCGGGGCGCGAGGATCCTCTTGCAATCGACCTCAACCTGCCGGGCAAGCACAACGTGCTCAATGCTTTGGCGGCAGCAGCGGTCGGTTGGCAGCTTGGCGCGGATGCAGGCGCCATTGCCACCGCCCTTGCCCACTTCCAGGGCGTTGGCCGCCGCTTCCAGCAGCGCGGGGAAGTTCTTCACCCACGTGGGCGTGCATTGCTCGTCGACGACTATGGACACCACCCGAGCGAGTTGGCTGCGGTGTTTGCCGCCGCGCGCGGCGGTTGGCCCGCGCGGCGCCTCGTTGTTGCCTTCCAGCCTCATCGATTTTCAAGGACACGCGATCTGCTCGACGATTTCGCTCGCGTGCTGGCGGAAGTTGATGTGCTGGTTCTCAGTGAAGTCTACGCGGCAGGTGAATCGCCGGTTGCAGGCGCAGACGGACGGGCGCTTGCGCGCGCAGTGCGTGCGCGGGGCAAGGTTGATCCGGTGTTTGTCGACAACATCCGCAGGTTGCCCGCAGCGCTCTCGAACTTGCTCCACGACGGGGATTTGCTGCTCTTGCTGGGTGCGGGCGACATTGGCCAGGTGGCTAGCGAACTTGCGGCCGGTGGCGTCATTGTTCCCGAGGAGAAAACATGAAGCGGATCGCCGAGGCCCGGGCATTCGGTCGCGTGGCGGTTGTGATGGGCGGTACGTCTGCCGAGCGCGACGTATCGCTCGACTCGGGGCGCAACGTCCTCGATGGGTTGCGCTCGCGGGGCGTTGACGCGCATGCAATCGACGGCATTCCCGCGCTGTTGGATGCATTGCGCGCCGGTCACTTCGCGCGGGTCTTCAATATCCTGCATGGCCAGCATGGCGGCGGCGAGGATGGCGTGCTTCAGGGTGCGCTGGAGTCGCTTCGCGTGCCTTATACCGGTAGCGGTGTGCTTGGCGCCGCGCTGTCGATGGACAAGATTCGAAGCAAATGGATCTGGCAGGCTCTTGGCCTGCCAACGCCGGAGTTCACGCCACTGCGCAGGGGTGACAACGCACGCCAAGCACTGAGCAAGCTCGGTTTGCCCGTCATCGTGAAGCCGGCTTGCGAGGGATCGAGTGTCGGGGTCAGTCGGGTCTTCGCAGAGGCAGATTTGGACGGCGCGGCTGCGCTCGCTGCTCGGTATCCGGGAGACCTGATCGTCGAGCGCATGGTGGTTGGATCCGAGTATACGGTCGCTATCCTCGGCGAACGGGCGTTGCCATCGATCCGGATCGTGCCGAAGGGCGCCTTCTACGACTACCACGCCAAGTACGTTGCCGAGGATACCCAATACCTGTGCCCGGGCCTCGCAGGCGACGAAGAGCGAATGTTGGGGGATCTCGCGCTGCGTGCTTTCCGCGCACTGGGCTGCTCGGGTTGGGGGCGCGTGGATGCGATGCGCGATGAGTCCGGTCGTTTCCAGTTGCTCGAAGTCAACACCGCGCCCGGAATGACCAGTCACTCCCTGGTTCCGAAGGCCGCTGCAGCCGAGGGAATGGATTTCCCCACGCTTTGCTGGCGCATCCTGGAAACCAGCTTTGATCGGGAGGATGCATGAGTCGTGCTGCGGCTATTCGCATGACCGGCTGGCTTCTTGCGCTTGCCGTTTTGGCCATGCCGGTGGTTGCGGTATTGCGCGGATGGCTTGCCGCTAGGCAATGGCCGGTAAGGTTCGTTACGGTTGAGGGTCCGGATTTGCACGTACGGGCAACCTCGGTGGTGCGGACCGTTCAGCCGCTTTTGCAACATGGATTCTTTGCCGTCGATCTCCAGCGCGTCCGCGCCGTCGTAGGGGCTCTTCCTTGGGTGGCAGAGGTCGAAGTCCGCAAGCATTGGCCGGACACGCTGGTCATACATCTCCAGGAACACCAGCCCTGGGCGCGCTGGACGCGAGGTCGGCTCGTCGGCAGTCGCGGCGATCTCTTCACGGTACCCAAGTCGCAGATGCCGCTGACCCTTCCAGTGTTTGACGGGCCGCCTGGCAGCCTGCCCGAGGTAGTCGGGTTTTATCGGGCCGCCGAGGAAGCCTGCGCGCAACGCGGCCTCCATGTGGCCTCCGTACAACTGACCGCCCGCGGCAGTTACACGCTGGGGCTAGCCGGAGGTGCGCGCATCGTGGTCGGGCGCGGCCATGCAGAGCAGCGCCTGGACCGCTTTCTTGCCGTATGGCCCCAACTCGCGGCACGCCACGCTCAGATGTTCGTCTATGCCGATCTCCGCTATGCGAACGGCTTCGCCGTTCGCTGGCCGCAGTTAGAGCCAATCGCACCCGTTCCCCCATCCAACGCGCACGGTACAGGAAACGCCTGAGATGAACCGACGTAGCGACAAGCAGCTGGTTGTCGGACTGGACATTGGCACATCCAAAGTGATGGCCGTGGTTGGCGAATACATGCGCGGCGAACCATTGGAGGTGATCGGCATTGGTTCGCATGTCTCGCGCGGCATGAAGCGCGGCGCGGTCGTCGACATCGAGTCAACCATGCATGCCATCAGGGGAGCGGTCGAAGAAGCTGAACTGATGGCTGGCTGCGAGATACGCGCGGTCCACGCCTCGATTTCGGGCAGTCATCTGGAAACGCTGAATTCGCACGGGACCGCCGCGATCCGGGAGCGTGAGGTGAGCACCGCCGACATCGAGGCGGTGCTAGCCGCCGCAAGCGCAGTGGCGATTCCTGCCGATCGGAAGGTGCTCTACAAGGAACCCCAGGAGTTTCGGATCGATGGGCAGGACGGCATACGTCATCCCGTTGGCATGAGTGGCGTGCGGTTGGAGGCCAACGTGCACCTGGTCACTGGAGCTGCCAGTGCCGTCCAAAACCTTATCAAGTGCATTGAACGATGCGGCATTCAAGTCGATGCGCTGGTGCCCGCCGCCACGGCTAGCGCGCGCGCCGTGCTGACCGATGACGAGCGGGAGCTCGGCGTATGTCTCGTCGACATCGGCGCGGGGACCACTGACATCGCCATTTTCGCACAGGGTGCCGTGCGCTATACGCGGGCATTGCCGGTCGGAGGCGACCAAGTGACCAACGATATTGCCTTCGGCATTCATACGCCGACGAGCAATGCCGAAGAAATCAAAATCAAGTACGCATGCGCACTGCCGCAACTTGCCCATAGCGACGAAACAGTGCAGGTGCCGAGCGTTGGTGATCGGCCGCCAAGGCGGCTGGCGCGGCAGGCGCTGGCCCAGTGCGTTCACGATCGTTATGAGGAGATTTTCGAGATGGTGCAGGACGAACTGCGCCGCTCGGGCTTGGACAACCTGATCAGCGCCGGGGTCGTGCTGACCGGTGGCGCTGCGCCGATGGAGGGCGCGCTCGAATTGGCCGAAGAGGTATTCCACAAGATGGTGCGTGTCGGCGCCCCCCAGCTCAGTGGTGGCAGGGCAGAGGCGGTGGCAGCTCCCGTGCATGCCACGGCTGTGGGCCTTTTGCTGCATGCGGCACGCAGCGAAGTGACCCTGCCGGCCGGAAACCTCGATCGTGTGATCGGCCGACTCAAAGGATGGCTGGAGAAGAAATTTTGATCCGGAACAGTTCATCGGACATGCCGCTTCGCGAAATCGCGTGGCGGAGATTTGATGGCACAGGAGAGCCATCGGCGGCGGCGCCGCAACCCGGACGTGCGACGGACGCGCACAACCGGATTCGTGAAATCAATCGTGGTACATCGGAGGACGGGACATGTTTGAGATGATTGAAAGGGCAACGCCCAATGCAGTGATCAAGGTGATTGGCGTAGGCGGTGGAGGGGGCAATGCGGTTGCGCATATGCTCAATTGCGACATTGACGGCGTCGAATTCATTTGCGCAAACACGGATGCGCAGGCGCTGAAAAATTCGGGCGCTCGCCAGGTGCTTCAGCTTGGAGCCAACGTCACCAAGGGCCTGGGGGCGGGGGCAAATCCCGAAGTGGGCCGTCAGGCGGCTCTGGAAGACCGGGAACGCATCGAAGAGGCGCTTGCAGGCGCCGACATGGTGTTCCTCACTGCCGGCATGGGTGGCGGCACGGGAACCGGTGCGGCTCCCGTCATTGCGCAGTTGGCCAAGGAACGAGGAGTCCTCACGGTGGCCATCGTGACCAAGCCTTTCCCCTTTGAAGGTCGGCGGCGGATGCAGGTGGCGTTGAAGGGGATCGAGGATCTTGCGCAACATGTTGATTCCCTCATCACCGTCCCAAACGAGAAGCTGCTCAGCGTTCTTGGGCGCGAGGCGACCATGCTGAGCGCGTTCAAGGCAGCCAACGAAGTGTTGGTTGGAGCAGTGCGTGGGATCGCAGACCTGATCACCCGTCCCGGGCTGATCAACGTTGACTTTGCGGACGTTCGCACGGTCATGAGCGAGATGGGCATGGCCATGATGGGCAGCGGGACCGCCCGTGGTGATGATCGCGCTCAGGCAGCCGCCGAGGCCGCGATCAGCAACCCGCTGCTCGACGACGTGAATCTGAACGGCGCAAGTGGGATTCTGGTCAATATCACTGCGGGTCCCAACCTCACGATGCGCGAATTCGACGAAATTGGTCGCGTCGTGCATGACTTTGCCGCGGATGATGCCACTGTCGTGATCGGTACCACGCTGGACGCAGAAATGCAGGATGACGTCCGCGTGACCGTCGTGGCCACGGGGCTGAACCGGAGTGCCGCACGTGCGCCTCAGCCTCGTCAGCAGCCGCGCGAGGAGGTCGTCACGCCGCAACCCCGCCCACGGCCGGTCATGCTCCGTACCGGCACGGGCCCGGCCGTCGCCGCGGCGCCGGCGCCCTTGCGGGCGAGTGCCAGCGTCCCTCGCGTGCGTGCTGACGATGCGGCCGAAGCAGTAGCCCCAGCCGCTCAGGCAACTCCAGCGGGATTCGACTACATCGACATCCCTGCGTTCCTACGAAAGCAGGCTGACTGACGCCGCCGCCGCTGGATGCGGCCGAGCACCTGCTGCCATCGCCGCTCCCGTCCGCGGGGGTGGCAGCAGGGCGTCTCCATCGGTTTGTGAAGTCAATTACAGTACGCAAAGGTTTGCTTTATCGTTCGTAAAGGCTGTGTTACATTCCGGCCCACTTTGGCTGCTGCCCCGCCGGGTTCATCAATGATCAAGCAGCGCACCCTCAAAAATGCCATTCGCGCAACCGGTGTTGGCCTGCACACTGGGGACAAGGTGTACATGACCCTTCGGCCGGCTGCGCCCGATACCGGCATCGTATTCCGTCGCACCGACCTGCCATCCCCGGTGGACATCCCGTCGCGCTGTGAATTCGTCGGCGATACCCGGCTTTCGAGCACGCTCGTGCGCGATGGCGCCCGGGTCGGTACAGTCGAGCATTTGCTTTCGGCGATGGCAGGCTTGGGAATCGACAATGCCTATGTGGATCTGTCTGCGCCGGAAGTGCCGATCATGGACGGTAGTGCCGGTCCCTTCGTATTCCTGCTTCAGTCCGCAGGCATCGAGGAACAGGCAGCCGCCAAGCGGTTTATCCGGATCAAGACGCCGATCAGGGTCGAGGATGGCGACAAGTGGGCCCGGTTCGAGCCATTCAATGGATTCAAGGTGGGCTTTTCGATTGAGTTCAAGCACCCAATTTTCAGTGCGCGCACCTCCCGGGCCGAGATCGATTTTTCCACCACGTCGTTCGTGAAGGAAGTTAGCCGCGCACGGACATTTGGATTCATGCGTGATATCGAAATGCTTCGTGAGCGCAATTTGGCGATGGGTGGGTCCATGGACAACGCCATCGTCCTGGATGATTACCGTGTGCTCAACGAAGACGGCCTGCGTTACGAGGACGAGTTCGTCAAGCACAAGATCCTGGATGCCATTGGCGATTTGTACTTGCTTGGCCATAGCCTGATTGGTGCTTTCTATGGTCACAAATCAGGTCACGAACTCAACAATCGACTGCTACGCACGTTGATGGCTAATGAAAAGGCGTGGGAAGAGGTCAGCTTCGACGATGCCGAGTTGGCTCCAATCTCCTACGCGCATCCGGCACAGGCAATCTGAAGCCGAGTTGCCGCGATTCATCGCGGCCGGCTGGGCATGCATGACACGGTTCCGTCGGAGCGTCACGCACCCTTAGAGACCGTGTCGTACCGCGCAACGGCGCTAGTCAGGCGCCAGCGAAGCCAGTGCCAGCAATTGCTTCCGCAGCTCCGGATCCGTTTGCACCTGCGCGGCAGCCCTCAGGTGCGAGGCGGCGGCGGCCGACAAGACGCGGCCGGGGGGAGTTGGCTCCGGAACGGCGGGGGGGGGCGCGATCTTGACCACCAGGGCGCGTGCCTGAACGCCGAGCGCACGTGCCAGACGTAGCACCGTGGCCTGTTCCATCCGTAGCCGAGACGCCCAGGCCGCGCTGCTGGCCAGGAACACGATGCGGTCGCCCCGCACGTTGCCGAGGCGCACATGTTCGGCCAACGTTGGCGAGAGGTGTCGGCGCAATTGCTGATCGAGGTCCGCCAAAATCCTCGTCCGGTCGAACAGTGACCCGAGGCTCGAAGAGTCGGCGAGATTTCGCGGGCCATGGCGTGGGTGTGGAGAGGAAGGCGGTTGCATGATCTGACCACGGCACCTGCAGGGACATGCACATCATACTGGTGCCCATGACCGTACGATGTTCCTTGTCGCCGGATGGGGGCGGTGACATTCCACTGGGCTGGCCCTGACCGCACTTGAAAGGGATCATTACCGTCGCCATCCGGAGTCCGGCCTTAGCGTAGTATCCTTGGCGTTTTGCGCGGATCCACCGCGCCACCGTAGTGAGCGAGTCAATGATGTTGAACCGAGTCCTGACCGGCGTATTCGGAAGCCGCAATGAACGCGTTGTGCGCCAACTTCAGCGCAAGGTGGCGCGGATCAATGCGCTTGAGTCGGATTGGCAGAAGCTCGATGACACAGCGCTTAGGGCCAAGACCGTCGAGTTCCGGGATCGCCTCGCTAAAGGCGAGACGTTGGATGAGTTGCTGCCCGAGGCATTCGCCACCGTGCGCGAGGCCGCGCGGCGAGTCATCGGCATGCGTCACTACGATGTGCAATTGATCGGCGGGATGATCTTGCACATGGGCAAGATCGCCGAAATGCGGACCGGCGAGGGCAAGACGCTGGTGGCGACCCTGCCTGTTTACCTCAATGCGCTGGAGGGCAAGGGTGCCCATGTCGTCACTGTCAACGACTATCTGGCGAGGCGAGATGCCGCTTGGATGGGGAAGGTATACGGCTTCCTTGGCATGAGCGTGGGGGTGGTCTATCCCGGCATGGAAAGCGCCGACAAGGGTTCGGCTTATGCGGCCGACATCACCTACGGGACCAACAACGAATTTGGATTCGATTACTTGCGTGACAACATGGCACTTAGCAAGGACCAGCGCTTCCAGCGTGGACTGCATTTTGCCATCGTGGATGAGGTCGATTCGATTCTCATCGATGAAGCGCGTACCCCGCTGATCATTTCCGGTCCAGCGGAAGACTCACCCGATCTCTACATTAAGCTCAATCGCATCGTGCCGAATCTTAGGCGTCAGGAAGCCGAGGATTCGGAGGGTGACTATTGGGTTGACGAGAAGCAAAAGCAGGTCTATCTGTCCGAGGACGGGATGGAGAATGCCGAGCTTCTCCTTCGAAAAAATGGTGTCATCAGCGAGGATTCCAGCCTATACGACACGCGCAACTTGGCTGCGGTGCACCACCTGAACGCCGCACTCCGCGCGCACGCGCTGTATCACCGGGACGTGGATTACATCGTTCGTGACGGCGAGGTGATCATTGTCGATGAATTCACCGGGCGAACGCTGCCCGGCAGACGATGGTCCGAGGGTCTGCACCAGGCGGTGGAGGCCAAGGAAAGCGTCCCGATTCAGCGCGAGAATCAAACGCTCGCCACCATTACGTTCCAGAACCTCTTCCGCATGTACAGCAAACTTGCGGGCATGACGGGAACCGCTGATACGGAGGCATACGAATTCCAGAGCATCTATGGTCTTGAGGTCGTGGTCATCCCGACGCACAGGCCCATGGTCCGCAAGGACCATCACGATCTCGTGTTCCTCAACCGTGAAGCGAAGTACAACGCCGTCGTGGCGGACATAAAGGATTGCTACCAACGGCACCAGCCGGTCCTCGTTGGCACGACCTCGATCGAGGTGTCCGAGCTTCTATCGCAGCGGCTGCGCAAGGAAGGAGTTCCCCATGAGGTGCTGAACGCCAAGCAGCATGAGCGTGAAGCCCACATCGTCGCGCAAGCAGGGCGGCCGGGTGCAGTCACCATTGCCACCAATATGGCCGGCCGTGGAACGGACATCGTGCTCGGTGGTTCGCTTGAAGCCGAACTTGCTGCATTGCCCGCTGATGCACCGGAGTTAGAACGTCAGCGCATCAAGTCTGAGTGGCAAAAGCGCCATGATGAGGCTATCGCCGCTGGCGGTCTCCATATTATCGGTACCGAGCGCCACGAGTCGCGTCGCATCGACAACCAGCTCCGTGGGCGTTCGGGCCGTCAGGGCGATCCTGGCTCCTCGCGCTTCTACATTGCGCTGGAAGACAACTTGATGCGCATTTTCGGTGGCGACGCAGTCGCACGCTGGATGCGCGCATTTGGTATGAAGGAAGACGATGCGATCGAGGAGCGCATGGTCAGCCGTCAGATCGAGAAGGCACAACGGAAGGTGGAGCAGCACAACTTTGACATTCGGAAAAACCTGCTCGAATACGACGACACGGCGAATGACCAACGCAAGGTGATCTACGAGCAGCGAAATGAATTGCTCGATGCCGGTCACGTGGAGGAATCGATACGTGAGATCCGTGTCGCGGTCTTCACCGCGCTCGTCGGTCGATTCGTCCCTCCGGACAGCGTCGACGAACAATGGGACATCGCGGGGCTGGATCGAGCGCTGTCGTCTGACTTTGGACTGGAACTTGGTCTCGCCGCTTGGATTGACGGGCAGCCGGAAGTTGACCATGACCGGATCTTGCGACATGTGCTGGATGCCGCGGATGTCCAATTCGCGAGCAAGGAGGCCGCCTTGGGGGCCGAGAGCATGCGACAGCTCGAGAAGCAGGTGATGCTGACGGTGCTTGACAATGCATGGAAGGAGCACCTATCCAGCATGGACTACCTCCGCCAAGGCATCTACCTTCGCGGATATGCGCAGATGCAGCCCAAGCAGGAATACCAGCGCGAATCTCTGCTCCTTTTCCAGGACATGCTTGAGCACATCAAGAGCGAAGTCACGCAGATCCTGGCGCGCATCCAGATCCAGAGCGAAGCCGAGATCGCAGCCATGGAAGCGGAGCGTCAGCGTCAGGCTTCCCGCGCCGCGCTGGAGTTCCGGCATGCGGATGTGAGTGGCTATGCGGCCGGAGCCGAGGACGATGTCGTGGACGCGAATTTCGGCGAGGGAGCAGCGAAGTTGGCGGCCGCGCCGGCCACGGTGGTGCGCGAAGGACCCAAGGTTGGACGAAATGATCCGTGTCCTTGCGGGTCAGGAAAAAAATACAAGCATTGCCATGGCCGATTGGGTTGATTGATTGCGAGGAGCGCGTTAGTCCTACTCCTCGCCTCGCGAATCCCGCCGCCGAGTCGTCTCCGCAGCCACGCTGACGAACTGCGGCTCGCCGCTATCCAAGCGCATGGCTGTCAGCCGGCCGCCCCAGACGCAGCCGGTGTCAAGTCCATAAACCCCAAGACCGGCGAACCGGCCGAGCGCCGACCAATGCCCGAAGACGATGGGGGTCTCGCGACGAGCAATGCCCGGGACCTCGAACCACGGATAAAGTCCCGCCGGTTGTGTGCCTGGCGCGCCCTTGGCATCGAAATCCATGCGTCCTCGCGCATCCACAAAGCGCATGCGTGTAAAGACATTGATGCTCGCCCGAAGGCGTTCCATACCCTTCAGTCCGGGATGCCAAAGTGCCGGACGATTGCCGAATAACTGTTGCAGCATGCGTCCGTGATGTGGCCCGCGTAGTTCACGCTCGACCTCGGTCGCCACGCGTTGGGCGTGCCGAAGGTTCCAGCGAGGTGCAAAGCCCGCGTGGACCATCGTGTAGCCGAGCTGGACATCGTGGTGAAGCAGTCGACGGGTGCGCAACCAGTCGAGTAAGTGGGTGCGGTCCGGCGCGAACAAAATGCTTCGCAACTCAGGATTCACTCGTGCCTGCGCTGCCTCGTCACGCTGCGCGACAGCCAAAAGGCTGAGATCATGATTTCCGAGCGTGACCACAGCCTTGTCACCTAAACCTCGGACGAGCCGCAAGACTTCCAGCGAATCGCCGCCGCGATTAACGAGATCGCCGCAGAACCACAGCCGATCATGCGCGGGATCAAAGCGCAATGCCTCGATCAGCCTCAATAATTCGGGCAGACAGCCCTGCACGTCACCGATCGCCCAGGTTGCCATTAGTCTGCGCCGCGCCGCGAGTGTATGGCCCGCCGCAATGCTGTCGACTTGCGTTGGACGTTCAATGCAGCACGCGCGGCACGCTGAGGACAAAGGCCGGGATCGCGGCAGCGAACCGCGTGCCGTCGACTGCCTGCATTTCGTAACTTCCTTCCATGGTCCCGAGACTCGTCTTCAGGATTGCGCCCGACGTGTATTCGTAACGCTCGCCTGGTTGGAGCAGCGGTTGTACGCCGACGACACCGTCGCCGCGCACTTCCTCCGTGTGGCCGTCGGCGTCGGTGATGAGCCAGCGTCGCGAGAGCAGGCGCGCAGCCACATCGCCCGCGTTGTGCAGGCGCACGGTGTACGCAAATGCAAACCGCTGGGCTTCGGGTTCGGATTGCTCCGGCAGATAAAAGCTTTGGACCTGCACGGCGACGTCATAAGGATTTCGCGTGGACATGCTTGGATTGTCGCCAGCGGCGAGCCTACGGGCAAGGGTGGCTATTCCCTGCGGCGGATGGAGGCGGCTTCCGCGAGTCGCACGAAGTCCGCCGGAGCCAGGCGTTCGGCGCGCAGACGTGGATCGATGTCGCACGCACGGATAGCATCGACGTCGAGAACGCCTTGCAAGGCGTTGGCCAACGTCTTGCGACGTTGGCCAAACGCGGCACGCACAACCTCGTCGAGTGCCGTCCTTGATGCTTCAGGCATAACTGATCCGGCCAAGGGCCTCAGGCGAACCACGGCGGACTCCACCTTGGGAGGTGGCCGGAAGGCACCAGGCGGTACCTGAAGGAGCGGCTCCACGCTGCATGCAAGCTGCAGCATGACGCTAAGCCTGCCATAGTCCTTGCCGCCAGGCTCCGCTGCCATGCGTGCAACGACTTCATGCTGAAGCATGAAGTGCATGTCCTCGATGACGTCGGCGTGGCGGAGGCAGTGAAAGAGGATCGGTGAAGAAATGTAATAGGGCAAATTGCCGACCACCCGGAGCTTAGTATTTCTGGGAGCCAATTTGGCGAGGTTCACGGTCAGCACGTCGGCTTGCACGAGTTCCAGTGTGCCTAGGCCGGTCGCACGCTTACGAAGCGGCTCGATCAAGTCGCGGTCGAGTTCAATGGCGGTCAGCCGGCCAGCGGCACGTAGCAACGGCAGGGTGAGTACACCCTCGCCGGGACCAATCTCGACCAGCGAGTCACTCGCTCGCGGCGCGATGGCCGCGATGATTCGATCGACCACGGCGCGGTCGTGGAGAAAGTGTTGGCCAAAGTGCTTCTTCGGGCGTCCCAACGGGCTTATCTCGCGGCGGATTGGCGTTTGGCCGCGAGCAGCAATGCCAGCGAGCACGCACTTGCCAGGCTAGTTGGATCAGCGCAACCACGTCCGGCGATATCAAGCGCCGTGCCATGATCGACAGACGTGCGGACGAATGGGAGGCCGAGTGTGACGTTGACCGAGCTTTCGAAAGATTCGCTCTTCAGGACAGGCAGCGCCTGATCGTGATACATCGCGAGCACTGCGTCGTAGCGTGCGCGTGCAACCGGCGTGAACGCGGTATCGGCCGGTAACGGTCCAATGAGATGCAGGCCATCGGCGCGGAGTGCATCCATCGTCGGAATGATGATCTCGACTTCCTCTCGGCCAAGGTGCCCCTGTTCGCCGGCGTGCGGATTGAGCCCCAGTACGGCGATGCGCGGCGCGTCAATGCCGAAGTCACGGCGGAGTCCTGCATCCAGCACGTGCAACACGCGACGCAGCCGCTCAGGCGTGATGGCGACGGGTACGGCAGCCAGCGGCAGATGCGTCGTCGCCAGTGCGACGCGGAGGTGCGGCCCGACCAAAAGCATTGCCACGTCACTTGCGCTACGAGATGCAAAGAATTCGGTATGGCCTGTGAAAGCGATATTGGCTTGATTGATCACGCCCTTGTGGACCGGCCCGGTTACCAATGCATCGTAGGTGCCGTGCATGCATGCATCACTGGCTCGTGCCAAGGTTTCCAAGACGTAGAGTGCATTGCGGGGATCGATTTGACCGGGGGTCTCTTGCTGCATCAGCTGAACAGGCAGAAGGCGCAGCTGTGCGGGCATGCGCTCTGCCAGCGGGCTGCCGTCATCAATGAGAAGCTTCAATGGCAGGCTCAGGCGAATGGCCGCGCGCCGCAGGAGTTCCTCGTCGGCACAGGCGACCAAATCCACGGCCATGGCCGATTGTGCGAGCCGCACCACCAATTCCGGACCTATACCGGCAGGCTCACCGGGCGTCAACAGCAGGCGCGGTAGCCGCGCGGGCATGGGATCAACCAGCTTTGTGGGCGTCCGAGGCGGCGCCAGGCAGCAGGATTCGGACGTAAGCGCTGGAGCGAAGATCGCGCAGGAAGTTGTTGTATGCCTCTTCAGCCTTACGGTTTCCGATGGCCATGCGTGCTTGATCGCGTTGGGCTTCCGCCGTGCGATCGACCTTGCGTTCACCCAAGCGCTGAATCACCAACCAGCCCTCCGGGACTTTCAATGGCGCGCTGATTTCGTTGTCCTTGAGCGTCGGAAGCGTTTGTGCGACGACGGCTCCCCATTTCTGTGGTGGAAACCAGCCCATGTCGCCACCGTCATTGGCGGTACTCTCGTCCTGAGAGTGCTTTCGTGCCGCATCGGCGAAGCGGACCTTGCCCGCGATGATCTCGCTGCGCAGCGCGTCAATGCGAGCCTCCGCTTGACTGCTGTTCTGGGTTGGAGATGTGCGAATCAGCAGATCGCGGGCATGGTATTCCGTCACGATGACCCGGGGTGCTGCGCGCCGGCCTTCAAGCTTCAAGATGTAGAAGCCTTCGGGCGCACGCAGGGGGGGCGTTATCTGTCCCGGCTGCATCTTGACGGCCAGATCGGCCAGCGCGGGCGGCAATTCATCGACGCGACGCCAACCGACCATGCCTCCTTCAAGGGCGTTTGGCGCTTGCGAGAAGCGGATTGCGGCAGCCTTGAAGGCCATGCCCGAGGTTATGTCCTTTTCGACTTGCTCTGCTTTTTCCTTGGCTGCAGCAACCTGTTCTGGCGAGGCGGCTTCAGGAACGGATATCAGGATCTGGCCCAGATTGACCTCACCCGCCTTGAAGAGCGGGCTCTGCAGAAGGTTGTTGACTTCCGCGTCGGTGACATGGACATCACCCTGAATGACATTTTGGCGGAGCTTCTGGACCATGATCTGGTCCGCGATCTGTTTGCGGAACGCGGCGTAATCGATGCCTTGCTGCGCCAGCGCCGCACGCAGCTGCGCTGCATCCATGTGGTTGTTCTGCGCAATCGTGTTGATCGCTGCATCGATTTCCTGATCCGACGCGCGGATTCCGTTGTCTTCGGCGCGTTGAATCTGCAGCTTCATCAGGATCAGCCGCTCCAGCACTTGTCTCTCGAGCACAGGCGTAGGTGGGAGCGCACTCGGATTCTGGGCGAATTGCTGCCGGACCTGTGCCAATGCGGAATCCAAGTCGCTCTGCAGCACGACGCCATCGTTGACCACGGCTGCGATGCGATCGAGTGGCTGCATCGGCTGCAACAGTTGCGCCTGCGCGATTAGCGGCACGGCCGATGCTAGAGCCAGCGCAAGGATGGCAGACATTCGCTTCATGGATGGCTTACTCACGCCGCAGGAGGTCGGACTTCATTGGTAGCCAAGGATAGCATGCGAGAGGAAGTTGCCCGTGCGCGATCCGAGGCCACCGAGGCCTTTGAAAACAACCTCAAGCATGACCGCGTTTGTGGTGTGTCCCTGATAGTCGCGGACGTAATGGCGGATGACGCCGCGCACTGAAACGCAGCAGCTGTCCCATTCCACCCCGCCAAATGCTTCGAGCGTCTTGTGGTCGCGCACTGAATAGTTCCACCGTCCCACGAGGCTCCAGGCACCATCAATCGGCCACAGCGCAGACAGATCGTACTGGTCGATCAGGCCATTGCGGTATCGGTAGGCCAAGTTCAGGACTCCATCATCGTTCAGTCGGCGTTGCAGGGCGATGGAGGAGACGGTGGTCAGGTGACGGTTGGGGTCGTACTGCTGCGTCCACTGGAGAGTCCAGTTGCGGGATAGTCCGAGACTGAGCATGCCCACGTAAGCCGAGCCGCTTTCATAGGTGACCGGATAGCCTGGCAGTTGAACGCGCTGCGGCGTGAAGTATCGGATTTGGCCGATTCCGGCTGAAAATCGCTCGATACCGGCGTCGTCAACGAGCCGCGTGGACAGGGCCAAGGTAAGGTCGTTGGCGTTCACTTGGCGATCGGCGCCCGTGTACTGGTTGCTGCTGAACAGGCTCCACCAGTCGAACGTCAGCGGTGCCGTGTCGAATACGGGGAGGTTGCTCTGGTTCCGGTAAGGCACATAGAGGTAGTAGGCGCGAGGCTCCAGTGTCTGCGTGTAAGTGTGTCCGAACAAATCGACGCGTCGATCGAAATAAAGGCCGCTGTCGATCGAAGCGATGGGCAGGCCACGCGCAGGATTGCCACGGCCGCCCTGAAGCCAGTACTGCGTATAGCGGTACCCGACTTGTGGCCGCAAAAACCAAGCCGCGCCTTGCAACGGTGCCGCGATGTAGGGATAGAGATCGAGCCTGTCGCCCTCCAGAGCATTACGCTTGCGGAAGGCAACCGCCTCGCTGCGCATGCCAAGTTCGAGGGAATTCCCTACCGGAATATCCAAATCGAGCGTTCCTCTCGGCATTCGTGCGTATGGTTGTACGGACTGCGGCAGTGTCGGGTCAGTCAACTGGTACGTATCGATGCCAAGTGCCGCGTTCCACCAGTTGCCGCCGCCGTTGATGTAGGCACTGGATCCCAGGAGGCTCGTTGCCGCAATGGCGAGGCTGTTGCCGAAGTCCTCGAAATAGGTCTTGTCGCTGACTCGATTGATGTTGGCGCTGAAACTCCAACCTGAGGCAAGGGGCGTATAGTCCTGGTACTGGAGTGACCAACGCTTGTGACCATAAAGCCGGTCATGCGGCAGGTAGTTGAGGTCCAGCTGCCCCTTGCCGATGTCGAAAAGGTAGCGGAATTGACCACCCAGCATGAATCCACGGCGACTGTAATACGCTGGATCCAGCGTGGCATCGTAGTTCGGTGCGAGATCAAGGTAATAGGGAATTCGCAGATAGCTGCCGCTGTTGCTGGAACCGCCGAAACTGGGTGCCAGGAAGCCACTCATGCGCTGGCCATTCACCGGGAAGCGAAGCCATGGCAGCCATAGGAAGGGCACGCCCATGAAACGCATGGTGACATCGTGTGCTACGCCAATGCCTGTGTCGTGGTTGATATCGAAGCGGCCGCCTTGGAGCCACCAAAGGCGGCTGTCTGTCTCGCAGGTACTGAATGTGGCATTCGCATAGCGGCTTCGCGCAGCATCAAGTACTTGGACGCGCTGGGCGCGACCATTGCCGCGCGACTGCAGCAATTGGTAACGAACATCGGTGGCATCGGCGTGCTGTGGTGATGTGGTGCCCCGAATGCTGCGCGCGGAAAGCAGAAGTGCTTGGTCCTGATAAGTCACCGCGCGCCCGCTGCCGCCGAACGCTTCATACGCGCTGCTTCCGCGGGTGTAATTGACGGTCGGGGCCTGCAAGAGCTGGTCGCCACGTTGGACGCGCACATGCCCGCTCAATCGGAAGTGCTCGCCATCGGGGCTCGTGGCATGGTCCGCGTGCACCTGTATCGGCAACCGCGCCTGGGTCGTACGGTCGGTCACCGGAAGGCCGGCAACATAGAAGTCCAGCAGGTCGTTCCGACGGCACTGCGCGTAACTGAAGCGCGGCTTTGGACAATCTGGCGTCCCTGGGGTGCAGGCGGGAGCCCGAGCCATGGCGCCAACACTGGCGTCGAGCAAAATGAGGGCTAGGGCCAAGCTCAGCACTCGCTGGCGCGGGGGCGAACGCAGGCAGGTCACGCGGGACATCCCCTGGGAGAGGCGCGTAAACTAACAGATGGCTTTCCTAACCGTGAGCTTACGCTATGGCGCATCCCGTTATTCCCGACGATTCGACGCTCCGCAAGCGACTTACGCCGAGCCAATATGCAGTATGCCGCTGCTCTGAAACCGAGGCGCCGTTCAGTGGTCGTTGGTATAAGCATTCCGGGGATGGCACTTACGTCTGTGTTGTTTGCGGTACGGCCCTGTTCGACTCGCGTGCGAAGTACGACTCGGGCTCTGGCTGGCCCAGCTTCTGGGCTCCGCAAGCCGAAGGCGCGCTCGTGGAGGTCGTCGACGCCAGCCACGGAATGGAACGCACCGAGGTGCGGTGTGCGCGTTGCGATTCGCATCTAGGTCACGTGTTTCCTGATGGCCCAAGGCCCACGGGTTTGCGGTATTGCATCAACTCCCTTGCACTTGACTTTGTCTCGCGCTCGTCGGCGGGCTGAGCGGACTCAGTCCACTAGTTGGGGGGTCAGGTATGCGGGGACAGCGCGGGCCAGCGCAGAGAGGCTGTAGCCGCCCTCCAGTACGGATACCACGCGTCCTCGGCACAGCCGGTCGGCCGTTGCCGCGATTTCCGTGCCCAGCCACGCGTAATCAGCATCATCCAGGTTCAGGTCGGCGAGCGGGTCTAACCGATGTGCGTCAAATCCGGCCGAGACGAGCAGGATTTGCGGACGGAACGTTTCCAGATGGGGCAGGAGGTGCAGCGTCCAAGCGTCGCGCAGTGCGCGACCGTCGCTTCCCGGCGGTAGTGGAGCATTGAAAACGTTGGGAGGTGCGTCCAGCTTCCCCGATCCCGGATAAAGAGGGCTCTGGTGGCTGGAAAGATAAATCGCGCGTGGCTCTCTGGCGACATAATCCTGTGTGCCATTGCCGTGATGTACGTCGAAGTCGAGGATGGCAACGCGTTCGACTTGGTGCTTGATCAACGCGTGTGCAGCGCCAATGGCAATGTTGTTGAACAGACAAAAGCCCATCGGTTCGTTCGGGGTCGCATGATGCCCCGGCGGGCGAACCGCGCAAAACGCACGCCGGCATTCACCCCGCAGAATAGCGTCGACGGCCGCGACGACCGCGCCAGCAGCGCAAAGTGCGGCATCCAGGCTGCCCCGACCCAGCATCGTATCGGCATCGAGGCTGACAGTAGTGCCGCGGCTTTCGCTTTCACTGGCGGCGGCTCGGATACGCGCCAATTGCGCTGGTCCGTGCACGCGAAGCAGTTGCTCGTCGTCAGCCGGGCCTGCATCGATGCGCTCCACCTGGGTGAAGCGATGATGATCCAATGCCTGCAATATCGCCCGCAGCCGCGCTGGCGACTCCGGATGGCTCGGGCCGGGCTGGTGCAGTAGGCAGGCGTCGTTCGTGTATAGGCGCAGCATGGGTCGCGGCTTCCAATCACCTCGACGCGTCGCTGCGCTGGCTCTGGCGCTGCCATATGATTTCGCTGGCGCCGCCGGTTCGAGCAAGCACTCTCGCCATCACGAACAGAAGGTCGGACAGGCGATTCAAATATCGAAGTGCTTCGCCGCGCACCTCTTCCTGGCGAGCCAGCGTGACCGCCTCCCGCTCGGCACGGCGGCAGACCGTACGTGCGAGATGACACATGGCCGCGGCGGGGGTCCCACCGGGCAGGATGAAATCCTTCAATGGCGGAAGCGACGCGTTATGGGCGTCCAGCGTTTGTTCGAGCCAATCGATCTCGGATTGCACGATCACTGCCATGCCGGGAATGCACAGTTCCCCGCCCAAATCAAAAAGCGCGTGCTGGATGCGAGTCAGCTCGGTAGCGATCGCTGGCGGAATTCCGGGGGTCGCCAGTAGGACGCCCACCGCACTATTGAGTTCATCGACCGAACCATATGCCGCGACGCGGGCTGAATCTTTGGGCGTGCGCGACCCATCGCCCAGCCCCGTGGTTCCGTCGTCCCCCGTTCGCGTGTAAATCTTGGAAAGCCGATTGCCCACGGCCGGCTCAGCCGCCAGCGATGGTTTCGACGCGTAGCAGCGTCCAGCGACGCGCGAGCAGCGCGTAGCTACCGAACAGGATGGTGGACCAAACCAGCGTCCCCGCCAAGGTTGCTGGATAGAACGGCAGCCCGGCGACATAGCATGCCGCGAGGCCCGCCACCGTGTGCGGATAGAGCCCGGAGGTAGCCCAGACACCGAAGTTGGTCACCACGAAAAATCCCGTACTGCTGGTCAAGGCGGCGATTGCTATGGAAAGGCTGCTCTGGCGCCGGCGCAGGTTAAAGCCAATCAAAACGCTGCCTGCGATACACGCGTAAACCAGAGGAAGCAGCGGATATAGGCCTATAACGAGATCGGACAATGCCATCGCCACCAGCGGAACCATCAATGCGGTCCGCCGGTCCGTGAAAAGGGCGCCCCCAAACAGTCCAAGTGCCTCGACGGGTGTGAAGTTGTAAGGAATGACGCCGGGCGCGAAATGGATCACCAGACGCGTGGCGACGGCTAGCGCTATCAGGGCGCCAACGACAATGGGGCGAGGAGTCAGCGTGCGGGCAACCGCTTCAGTCATGGCAGGATCCGGATGGTCAAGGCGGCAGGAATAGCGGCGCGTTTAGATAGGATACTTCAAAGTGTCCGCGATCTAGCCGGATGGCGCTAACGAAGGCGGGGTCGAATCGCAGTCGGCGCGCGGCCAGGGGGGCGAGTTCGAGCACTTCGGCGAGCAGTGCCCGCAGGGTGCTTTCATGGGTGAGGGCGACGATGCGTTGCTCGCCACGGCCCGACATGTCGCTGGCGGTCAAGCCGGCCAACCAACCGCGGACGCGCACGGTCAGTTCAATCCAGCTTTCGCCGCCGGGCGGGGCGCCGCTAATCCAATCTGCATTCCAGCGCGCCCATGCACGTGACTGCTCGACGGCGAT
>JAJYPJ010000098.1 GCA_021795435.1 Pseudomonadota bacterium | reverse complement strand
GGGAAAAGTCATGTTTCCTGCCATGGTTTTTGCCTGGCGCCCTCTCACAAACGAGGGTTTTTGAGAGGCGAAACCCGCCACGGGCGCTGTCATTTTCAGAAGACGACTGCACCAGTTGATTGAGTGTAGCGGCTGTTGTGCAGCCAGCTCCTGACAGTCCAATATCAGAAGTGATCTGCACCAATCTCGACTATGCTCAATACTCGTGTGCACCAAAGCGAGGTGAGCATGACGACCGACACCCCACGGATTCCCGAGCAAGGCGTGGCCACTCTGCCTGATAAGGCTTGGGAGCGTGCGCGCCGTCGTGCGGAGATCATCGGCCCGTTGGCGCAGTCGGAGACGGTCGGGCACGAAGCGGCCGATATGGCTGCTCAGGCGTTGGGCTTGTCTCGGCGGCAGGTGTACGTTCTGATCCGGCGAGCCCGGCAAGGCAGCGGCCTCGTGACGGACCTGGTCCCCGGCCAATCCGGCGGTGGCAAAGGCAAGGGGCGCTTGCCGGAGCCGGTCGAGCGCATCATCCGCGAGTTGCTGCAAAAGCGGTTCCTGACCAAGCAGAAACGGACTCTGGCAGCGTTCCACCGCGAGGTCGCGCAGACTTGCAAAACGCAAAAGCTGCGGGTGCCGGCGCGCAACACCGTGGCATTGAGGATCGCCGGCCTCGATCCGCGCAAGGTCACTCGCCGGCGGGAAGGCCAGGATGCGTCCCGCGGCCTGCAAGGTGCTGGCGGCGAACCTCCTGCCGTGACAGCACCGCTGGAGCAAGTACAGATTGACCACACGGTCATCGACGTGATCGTGGTCGATGAGCGCGACCGGCAACCGATTGGCCGCCCGTATCTGACCATCGCCATCGACGTGTTCACCCGCTGCGTGCTCGGCATGGTCGTCACGCTGGAAGCACCATCTGCCGTCTCGGTCGGCCTGTGCCTGGCGCATGTCGCCTGCGACAAGCGCCCCTGGCTGGAAGGGCTGAACGTGAAAATGGAGTGGCCGATGAGCGGCAAGCCCAGGCTGCTCTACCTGGACAACGCGGCCGAGTTCAAGAGCGAAGCGCTACGCCGAGGCTGCGAGCAGCATGGCATCCGGCTTGACTATCGCCCGCTCGGGCAGCCGCACTACGGCGGCATCGTGGAACGGATCATCGGCACGGCGATGCAGATGATCCACGACGAACTGCCGGGAACGACCTTCTCCAACCCTGACCAGCGAGGCGACTACGATTCCGAAAACAAGGCCGCCCTGACGCTGCGCGAGCTGGAGCGCTGGCTCACATTGGCGGTCGGCACCTACCACGGCTCCGTGCACAACGGTCTGCTTCAGCCGCCGGAAGCGCGCTGGGCCGAGGCGGTGGCCCGCATCGGTGTGCCGGCCGTCGTCACCCGCGCCACTGCCTTTCTGGTCGATTTCCTGCCCATCCTCCGCCGCACGCTGACCCGCACCGGCTTCGTCATCGACCACATTCACTACTACGCCGACGCGCTCAAGCCGTGGATCGCACGGCGTGAGCGCTGGCCGTCCTTTCTGATCCGGCGCGACCCGCGCGACATAAGCCGCATCTGGGTGCTGGAACCGGAGGGGCAGCATTACCTGGAAGTCCCCTACCGTACTTTGTCGCACCCGGCTGTCACCCTATGGGAACAAAGGCAGGCGCTAGCGAAATTGCGGCAGCAAGGGCGCGAGCAGGTGGATGAATCGGCGCTGTTCCGCATGATCGGGCAGATGCGCGAGATCGTGACCACCGCACAGAAGGCCACGCGCAAGGCGCGGCGCGATGCGGATCGACGCCAACACCTCAAGGCGTTGGTTCCGCCGGACAAGCTGACTCCGCCAGAAACGGACGTTGCGGCCGCGCAGGCAGACAACTTGCCGCCCGCCAAACCGTTCGACCAGATTGAGGAGTGGTAGCCGTGGACGAATATCCCATCATCGACCTATCCCACCTGCTGCCGGCGGTGCAGGGGCTGGCTCGGCTGCCGGCGGACGAGCGCATCCAGCGCCTTCGCGCCGACCGCTGGATCGGCTATCCCCGCGCGGTCGAGGCGTTGAACCGGCTGGAAACCTTGTATGCGTGGCCGAACAAGCAGCGCATGCCTAACCTGCTGCTGATCGGCCCGACCAACAACGGCAAGTCGATGATCGTCGAGAAATTCCGGCGCACGCATCCGGCCAGCTCCGACGCCGACCAGGAGCACATTCCGGTGCTTGTCGTGCAGATGCCGTCCGAGCCTTCGGTGATCCGCTTCTACGTCGCACTGCTCGCCGCGATGGGCGCTCCCTTGCGCCCGCGCCCACGACTGCCGGAAATGGAGCAATTGGCGCTGGCCTTGCTGCGCAAGGTCGGCGTGCGCATGTTGGTGATCGATGAACTGCACAACGTCCTGGCCGGCAACAGCGTCAACCGTCGGGAATTCCTTAACCTGCTGCGCTTCCTCGGCAACGAGCTGCGCATCCCGCTGGTCGGTGTCGGCACGCGCGACGCCTATCTGGCGATCCGGTCGGACGACCAGTTGGAGAACCGCTTCGAGCCCATGATGCTGCCGCTGTGGGAGGCCAACGACGATTGCTGCTCGCTGCTGGCCAGTTTTGCCGCGTCGCTCCCGCTGCGGCGGCCTTCCCCAATTGCCACGCCGGATATGGCCCGTTACCTGCTCACGCGCAGCGAAGGCACCATTGGTGAATTGGCGCACCTGTTGATGGCGGCGGCGGTCGCCGCCCTGGAAAGCGGTGAAGAAGCGATCAATCACCGCACGCTCAGCATGGCCGATTACACCGGCCCTGGCGAGCGGCGTCGGCAGTTCGAGCGGGAACTGATGTGAAACCGGCAGCACGCTGGCCGCTGCATCCTGCTCCCAGGGAAGGCGAAGCCTTGTCCTCATGGCTCCAGCGTGTCGCCGCCCGCTACCAGATGGACTTGTATGACCTGCTGGAGCACGACCTTGGTCACGGCCGGGTCGATGACCTGGATACTGCGCCACCTCCGGCGCTGCTGACGGCCCTCTCCCTGCGCAGCGGCATTGAGCTGGAGCGGCTGCGTTGCATGAGTTTCGCTGGCTGGGTGCCGTGGCTGCTGGACAGCCTCGATTCCCGGATTCCAGACGCGCTGGAAACCTATGCGTTCCAGTTCTCGCTATTGCTGCCGAGACGCGGCCGCAAGACGAGATCAATCACGAGCTGGCGCGCCTGGCTGCCAAGCCAGCCGATTCACCGCGCCTGCCCGCTTTGCCTGAACGACTCGGAGGATCAAGCCATACTGCTCGCGTGGAAATTGCCGTTGATGCTGAGCTGCCCGCAACATGGCTGCTGGCTGGAATCCTATAGTGGCGTGCCGGGGCAGTTTCTCGGCTGGGAAAACGCCGATGCGGCCCCACGCACGGCCAGCGACGCGATGGTGGCAATGGACCGACGTACTTGGCAGGCGCTGACGACGGGTTACGTCGAGCTGCCGCGCCGACGCATTCATGCCGGCCTCTGGTTTCGGTTGCTGCGCACCCTGCTCGATGAGCTGAACACGCCACTCTCGCAGTGCGGGCCTTGCGTCTGGAGCATTCGCCATGTCTGGGCGTGCTGCGGCCATCTACTGCGCGCTGGACAAAGCCAGTGGCGTCCCTACGAGATTCTGGCCCCGGCGGTGCAGTTACAAATGCTGGAGGCGGCGGCTACCGCCATCGAGCTGATCGAATCGAGCGTGGTGCGTCCACACGGGGAGTTGGGAGCACTGTTCTTGTCGGAGCCGCACACCGGGTTCACCAATGGCCTGCCCGAGAAGAAACGTAAGCCTGAGCCTGTCGATCACTGGCGGGAGGCGGTCAAGGCGCTCAACGAGGCTATCGCCGAGGCCCGACATAATTGCGAAACGGCCCGCTCACTGTTCACGCTGGCGTCTTATGGGCGGCGCGACCCCGAGTCCCTGGATCGCTTGCGCGACACGTTTGCCCAGGAGGGCATTCCCCCGGAATTTCTGTCACATTATGTTCCTCGCGAACCCTTTGCATTCCTTAGTATGAATGACGGGTTAAGTGACAAAATTTGACGATCAGAACTTTCCAACCCACACTGTCACATAATCGAACGTATACGTGACGGGTGAAAAGGTGCTGATCGGCTACATGCGGGTATCGAAGGCGGACGGATCCCAGTCCACCAATTTGCAACGCGATGCGCTCATCGCCGCTGGTG
>JAJYPJ010000097.1 GCA_021795435.1 Pseudomonadota bacterium | reverse complement strand
GCAATCACGAAGCTCTTGTCGGCCTCGACCCGCACTACGCCCAGATGGGGGTGCAGCGTCGTGAACGGGTAGTCCGCCACACGCGGCGTTGCCGCGGAGACGGCGCGAATGAAAGTGCTCTTGCCCGCATTGGGAAAGCCGAGAAGGCCAACATCCGCCAGGAGCTTCAACTCCAGGCGCAATTCGCGCGCCTCGCCTTCGCTGCCCGGCGTCGTGCGACGCGGGGCGCGATTGACGGAACTCTTGAAGTGCACGTTGCCACGACCGCCATGGCCACCCGCGGCAACCCGCAGGCGTTGGCCGTGACCCGTCAGGTCGCCGAGCGACTCACCGGTCTCGGTAGCGACCACCTCGGTTCCGACCGGGACGCGGATCACGCAGTCCTCGCCACCCCGCCCGCTCATTTGGCGGCTCATCCCGTTCTGTCCGCGCTGCGCGCGGAACACGCGCTGATGGCGGAAATCGACCAGCGTGTTGAGATTCTCGTCCGCCTGCAGCCACACCGAGCCGCCGTCACCGCCGTCACCGCCATCCGGCCCTCCGAACGGAATGAATTTCTCACGCCGGAAGCTGGCGCAGCCATTGCCGCCGTTTCCCGCATGGACCCGGATTGTGGCTTCGTCGATGAACTTCATGTGCGGAGCATAGCGGCTGGCTGCGATGCATCGGCCGCACAAACACGAAGCCCCGCGCGCGGCGGGGCCTCGACGGCGGCGCTGGTGCGCAGGTTCAGGCCTGGACGACGCTGACCGTGCGACGCCGGGCTGGGCCTTTGGTCGCGAACTCGACCTTGCCCTCGGTCAACGCGAACAACGTGTAGTCGCGACCACAGCCGACGCCATGGCCCGGATGAAACTGGGTGCCACGCTGGCGGACGATGATGTTGCCCGGCTCGACGTGCTGGCCGCCGTAGATCTTCACGCCCAGGTACTTCGGGTTGGAATCGCGACCATTGCGGCTGGAGCCGACGCCTTTCTTGTGTGCCATGACAGATGCTCCTTACGCTCAGCCGGCCTGGATGCCGGTGATTTCAACTTCGGTGTAGTGTTGCCGATGGCCCATCTGCTTGCGATGGTGCTTGCGGCGACGGAACTTGACGATGCGCACCTTGTCGGCCCGGCCGTGCGCGCGCACCTTGGCGCTGACGCTGGCGCCGGCGACCGTCGGAGCGCCGACCTTGACGGTCTCGCCCTCGCCCACCATCAGCACCTGGTCGAACTGAACCGCGCTATCCACGGCAGCATCCAGCAGCTCCACGCGCAGGACTTCTCCCTGCATCACGCGGTACTGCTTGCCGCCGGTCACGATGACTGCGTACATGTTGGCCTCTTCTGTCGTTCTTCTGGGAGGAAAAGAACCGGAAGTCTAACCGGGGCGCGGGTTTACCGTCAAATGGCAATCCCTCCCGTCGCAGGCCGGGGATCCCCGGCCACGCACGCCGAACGATGGCTTGCCGGTCCGGACCGGTTCAGTGACCGCCGGCCGGTTTGGCGGCTGGCATCGCCGGACATTGGCCGTCTGCCGTGAGCTTGCCTTGGGACTCCAACTGGGCGATGCGCTGCTCGAACTGCTGGCGGCCAAACTGCTGGCCCGCCAGCATGGCCTCCCGCATCACGACCGGCTGGACTCTCAGCATTTTCTGCCCCAGCGGCGAGCGGTAGAAGGCCAGCAGGCCGCGAACATCCTGGGGCGTGAAGTTGCGCTGGTAAATCGGCACGACCAGGTCGAGCATCTGCTGCGCGGCCTCGGGGCTGGTCAGCGCGGAGGAGACCTCGCCGGGCGCCAGACACGGCGCCTTCTGTTTCACCATGGCGTCGACCTGCTGGCCCAACTGCTGCATCACCTGCTGCAACATGGCCGTGGCATGGGTCGCAGCAAGCAACTCGCGCACGCTCGCCGCACTGGCCTCCGTCTGCGTTTCGGGTGCGCTCGATGCGATGGCCGTGCCGGATCCCGTGGTGAGAAGGACGATGCACGCGGCGATTCCAAGACGCATGGATGTCTCCTGAAAATGAGGTTGCGTGGATGACTGCCGGCCGGCAGCGCCTCGCATCTTACCGGCAAGTCGACCGGCGACACGGCAACGCGCGCCGAAAAAGGCCAGGCCGCGTACGCGACCACCCCGACGAATGGCGCCCGAGGGACGTTGGTGCGCTGCCGGGCGTGGGCAGGTGCACGACGGCGGCAGGACGGCGCCTCATGCGCGAGAGCACCTCTCGCGCGACGCTCGAATGCATCCGCCGCGGGCGATCTCCCGGTGCCGGGGCCTGCGCCTGCATCGACCGGGCGGTTTATAGTTCCGCACTTGGCCTCCGGAACCCCGCCATGGACTCGATCCGCATCCGCGGCGCGCGCACCCACAACCTCAAGAATGTCGATCTGGTCCTGCCGCGCGACCGGTTGATCGTGATCACCGGGCTGTCCGGTTCGGGCAAGAGTTCGCTGGCTTTCGATACGTTGTATGCGGAAGGCCAGCGACGCTACGTGGAATCACTCTCGTCCTATGCGCGGCAGTTCCTGTCGATGATGGAAAAGCCCGACGTGGACGCCATCGAGGGCCTGTCGCCCTCCATCTCGATCGAGCAGAAGGCGACGTCGCATAACCCGCGCTCCACGGTCGGGACCATCACCGAAATCCACGACTACCTCCGGCTGTTGTACGCACGCGCCGGCACGCCGCACTGCCCCGAGCACGGCATTCCCCTGGCCGCGCAAACCGTCAGCCAGATGGTCGACGCGGCGCTCGCGCTGGACCCGCAGAAGCGCTGGATGCTGCTCGCGCCGGTGGTGCGCGAGCGCAAGGGCGAGCATGTCCAGGTCCTGGAGTCCCTGCGCGCCAACGGCTTTGTCCGCGTGCGCGTGGATGGCGCCGTCCACGACCTCGATGCTGTCCCTCCCTTGGCGTTGCGGCAAAAGCACACCATCGAAGCCGTCGTCGATCGCTTCCGACCGCGGCCCGAGCTCAAGCAGCGCCTGGCGGAATCCTTTGAAACGGCGCTCCGGTTGGGTGAAGGACTCGCCTTGCTGGTGGACATGGATGATGCCGAGGCCGCCCAGCAGATGTTCTCCTCGCGCTACTCCTGTCCCATTTGCGACTACTCATTGCCTGAACTCGAGCCGCGGCTGTTCTCCTTCAATTCGCCGGCCGGAGCCTGCCCGCGTTGCGATGGTCTGGGCACCAACGAATTCTTCGACCCGGCGCGCGTGGTCCTGCATCCGGAACTGTCGATGGCCGGCGGCGCCATCCGTGGATGGGATCGCCGCAACCCGCATTACTTCCAGATGATCCAGTCGCTGGCGAAGCATTACGGCTTCGACGTCGAGGCGCCATGGCAGGATCTGCCCGATGCGGTCCGCGATGCCGTCCTGAACGGTTCGGGCGAAGAGGAAATCGCATTTCGCGAACTTGCCCAGGGAGGCCGCAGCGTGGTTCGCAAGCGTCGCTTCGAAGGCATCGTGCCCAATTTGGAGCGCCGCTACCGCGAAACGGATTCCCTCGCGACGCGCGAGGAACTCCGGAAGTACATCAGCGTGCGCGCTTGTCCTGACTGCGGCGGCACTCGCCTCAACCGGTCCGCCCGCAGCGTTTCGGTGGGCGGCCGCAGCGTGCCGGAAGTCTCCGCGCTGTCCGTGCGCGACGCACTGGCGTTCACCGAATCGCTCGCCCTGCCGGGCTGGCGAGGCGAGATCGCTGCCAAGATCCTCAAGGAGATCCACGAGCGGCTTCGGTTCCTGATGGACGTGGGCCTTGATTACCTCAGCCTTGAACGCACCGCAGACACGCTCTCCGGCGGCGAGGCACAGCGCATCCGCCTGGCCAGCCAGATCGGCGCCGGACTCGTGGGGGTGATGTACGTCCTGGATGAGCCTTCGATCGGACTCCACCAGCGCGATAACGCCCGCCTGCTGGCGACGCTCAAGCGCCTTCGCGATCTCGGCAATACCGTGATCGTCGTCGAGCACGACGAGGACGCCATCCGCGCCGCCGACTACATCGTCGACATGGGCCCTGGCGCCGGCATGCATGGAGGCGAGGTGGTGGCGGCAGGCCAACTGCAGGACGTACTCGCCGCGCCCCGTTCGCTGACCGGCCAGTACCTGTCCGGCACGCGACGCATCGACGTGCCGGACAAGCGGCGATCACCGGCCGCCTGGTTGCGCCTTTCCGGCGCCCGCGGCAACAACCTGCGCGAGGTGGATCTGGAGGTCCCGATCGGCCTGTTCACCTGCGTCACCGGCGTTTCGGGGTCC
>JAJYPJ010000096.1 GCA_021795435.1 Pseudomonadota bacterium | reverse complement strand
CCAGCCTCATCGGCGGGCGCACGCGCTTCGGCCGCACGCTATGGCAATCGGTGGACGCGATGGCGTTCTCCTCGCTGGCCTCGCTTGCGCTCAAGAACACCTTCGGCCGCGAACGCCCCAGCTACAGCGCCGACCCCAATCTCTGGTTCCACGGCGGCGCCAGCTTTCCCAGCGGCGAGGTCACCGAGGCGTCCAGCTTCGTCACGCCCTTCATCGCCGAATACCAGCACGACCACCCGTGGGTATGGGTGCTGGCCGCGATCCCCGCCTACGACGCCGAGGCGCGCATGAAAACCTGGGGCCACTGGCAGACCGACGTGCTGGCCGGCGCCGCGCTGGGCACGGCCTTCGGCATCTGGGCGCACGATCGCAAGAGCCCGTTGCTGCTGTCGTGGCTGCCCGGAGGATTCATGGTCGGCTATGCGCACAGTTTTTGAGCGTGGCCGATGCGCCCGCGGAGAAGCATGCTGCTTTCTGGTTCGATTTGATGAACTCGTACTTTCGTCGAACGACGCTGCTTCCAGGGCGCCTGGCCACTTGTCACCTCCAGCGATTTCGCTACCTTCGCCAAAAGTGTCCACAAAATCATGGGAACTCCAGTCGCGGGTTGTCGAAGCTGACGTTGGCCGGGGCATAGCGCAACCGATCGAAACTGTTACTCGATATGATATGCGCGCCTCCCGCGATGATCAGGGTTGCCAGCATGACCAATGCGAGTTTCGCTGATCGGAATTGCTCATGGGACTGGTATTCGTACGCGATGGCCAATGCAGCGATCCAGGCCACGCCGAAGCTCGATCCGCCCAGCACGTCCGACAGCCAATGTGCGCCGAGATAGAGACGGGAAAAGATGATCAAACCGACCAGCGTGATGGTGAATGCGATGACGGCCTTGCGCAAACCGGGGCGCGCATTGCGGCACAGCAAAAACGCCAGGAAGCCGTAGACCACCACGCTCATCGTGGCATGGCCGCTCGGGAAGGAAAACTGTTCGATCCCGCCATAGAACGCCCCAGGACGCTGCCGATGCAGCGCCAGCTTCAGCACCTTGGCCAGCACCTCGGCGACGCCGACGGCCGCGAGCCAGTAGCCTGCCGTCAACCAGAGCCGCTGGCTGAGGAACCACGCCAAGGCGATGAAAATCATCGGCAGCAGGACTTGCGCATCACCCAGCTCGGTGATGGCAATCATCGCCCTGTCCATGACCGGGGTGCGCAGTGACTGCAGCAGGTGATAGGCGAAAACATCCACCTCGACCAGCGGATCGTGGCTGATCACGTCCTCCAGCACGCCGAAAAACAGCCAGGCACCGCCCACGACGAGCACCGCCGCGGCCAAGAGAAACCCTTTCGGGCTGTCCGCGCTCAGGAGCCACGTCACAATGTCCGACCTGCGCAGCGGCCGGGTTTTCATCGCTTCCGCAGGGACGTGGGCGGCGACCGCGGTGCTCCAATGCAGGACACCGGCAGCCGCGCCGGCGATCACGGCCACGGCGAGCCACGCTCCTGGCGGCAGGGGTTCCAGGGCAAAGAATGCGCGCAGCGGCGGCACGCCGAGCACGGTCACGAACGCAGTCACCGTTCCCCCGAGAAGAAGCCAGCGGCGCGGCGTGAGCGGTTTCTCCACCAGGACGAGAACCCAGCTCGCAACGGCGAACAGGGCCACCGTCGCAGCGGTACGGGCTTGCGCCAGGCTGCCGCCGGAATCGGTGTGGATGAGCGCGTAGGCGGCAAACGTCGCGCCGGCGACGAACAGGCCGCTGGGAACGGCGAAGCGCAGAACGCGCCCGACGAAGCCGGGACGCGCCCGCTGGTCGTTTCGTTCGAGGGACAGGAAGAAGGCGGGGATGCCGATGGTCAACGCCCCGACCAGGGTCAGGTGGCGCGGCAGGAAGGGGAACGTGACACCGGCGATGCCCACGGCAAGCGCCAGGAGCATCGCATAGACGGTCTTGGTCAGGAATAGCGCTGCCAGCCGTTCGACGTTGCCGATCACGCGGCGGCCCTCCGCGATGACCGACGGCAGGCTCGCGAACTGGTTGTCGAGAAGAACGAGGTGAGAGACGGCGCGGGCGGCCCCGGCGCCCGCGCCCATCGCAATGCCGATGTCGGCGCGCTTCAGCGCCAGGACGTCGTTGACGCCGTCGCCCACCATCGCGACTACATGGCCATTTGCTTGAAGTGAGGCGATGAGCGACCGTTTCTGCTGGGGCGACAGTCGGCTGAAGACCGAGCGAGCTTCCACCAGTCCGGCCAGCGCTTGTGCATCTTGCGGCAGCGCTCGTGCGTCGACGGGATCGCTGCCATGCGCGATTCCAAGTTGTATCGCGACCTGGCTGACGGTGGCCGGATGGTCTCCGGAGAGGACCTTGATCGTGACGCCCTGGGCGTCGAAGTACCGCAATGTTTCGGCCGCATCGGCGCGAACCTGCTCGGTCAACAGAACCAGGGCGGCAGGAACGAAATGGTCCGGCAGCCGGTCGGGCGTGAGCGCGCCGTCGGTCTTGGCAAGAAGCAGCACGCGCCGCCCCGACGCGGCATGCTCCTCCACGCGGCGGCGTACCGTGTCGCCGTCGGGACGATCCGCCAGCAACACGTCAGGCGCGCCAAGAAGCCAGGTGCCCAGATCATCCAGTGTCGCGCCGCTCCATTTGCGCGCCGACGAGAAAGGCACGGAATCGGTCGCGGCATGGGCTCGTTCCCAAGGGTAGGCACGCCCAATCGCCAGCAAGGTGGCATTCGGTTTGGGCTCGGTGGCCGCCAGGGCCGCCAGCGCGTCCATCGCATCGGGATGGTCACCCAGCAATTCGACCTCTTCGAGCCAGGGCTCCCGCTCGGTCAGCGTGCCGGTCTTGTCGAGACAGAGCACATCAACCCGCGCCAGCGTCTCGGTCGCGGGCAGATCCTGAACCAGCGTCCGCTGGCGGGCCAGCCTGACCGCACCTACCGCCAGGGCGAGGCTGGTCAAGAGCACCAGCCCCTCCGGCACCATCGCAACCACGCCAGCGGCGGAAAACAGCAGGGCGTCGGCGACCGGCGCCTGGATCGCGAATTGACCCGCAAAAAGGAGCGCGGCCGTGGGCACGATGGCCCACGTGACGTAACGCAGAATCCGGTTGATCCCAGCGCGCAAGTCGGAACGCGCCAGACTGAAGCGCTTGGCCTCGCTGGCGAGGCGGTACCCATAGGCGGAGGTGCCGACACGGGTCACCCGGCACTGGCCCGTGCCGGCGACAACGAAGCTTCCCGACAGCACTTCCTCCCCGGGCAATTTTGGAACCGCGGCCGACTCGCCGGTGAGGAGGGATTCGTCGACTTCGAGGCCACCAGCGGTGAGCATGGCGCCGTCGACCACCACCTGGTCGCCCAGCACCAACTCCAGGATGTCGTCCAGAACGATCTCCGCCGTCGGGATGTCGACGATCCGTCCGGCGCGAACCGCGTGGGCTTTGGGCTGGCTCACCAGCGCGAGGCGATCGAGCATCCATTTGGCCCGAAGCTCCTGGACGATGCCGATCAGGGTGTTGATGACGAACACCCCGCCGAACAGGGCATCCTGCCAAGGCCCTGTCAGCAAAATCACGACGAACAGTGTCCCCAGGATCGCGTTGAACCGGGTCAGGACGTTGGCACGCACGATTTCCAGAGCCGTGCGGCTCGTCGGCACCGCTACTCGATTGACATCGCCGCGTGCGATGCGCGCCTGTACTTCCGCGTTAGTCAATCCATGAAATTCTGCTGGCATCGTTTTGTGCCTTCTAGCGCCGTATCCAGCCCCACGCGATCGGCCCGGTGAGCCGGCCAGCAATGAGGCCGAAGGCAACGGCGCAAGTCGCCACCAAGCCTGAAACAATAAAAATGTTTGCCCAAGTGGAGGCAACCCACCCAGCATCGGGCAACGCCCACGCGGCAACGAGCGAGAGGCCGATGTAGGTGACGCAAAAACAGAACAATCCTGTAGGCGAAGACTTTGTCATAGCAGCTAACTACTATTCGGTTGTGAAATGGTGCCTAGTTCCGCCGCCTAATCTGCTTGCATGGACGTCGGCGATCGGAACAGTCCTACACGAATCAACGGATTCCGCCAGACCAAGGCACGCTTACTTGCCCTGTCGCATCAGTTGCCCCGCCGCTCGCGGCGGTCCTTGTGCGCATCGCGCATCTGCAGCCAGTTGTAGCGCGCCTGTGCGGCCAGATAACCCCATGGGCGCAGCGCCGAGTTCATGCCGAAGCGCGCGAACTCGCGCCACGCCTCGTCGCCACGCGCGATGGCGGCAGCCAGCAGTT
>JAJYPJ010000095.1 GCA_021795435.1 Pseudomonadota bacterium | reverse complement strand
AGCGATGCGGAACACCGTATGGGGAGTCACCCGGGCACCCGTCGCGGCATCGGCGTAGCCCAGCGTGCGCTGCCAGCGCACCTTGTCGCCGACTACGACCGCGGTGGCGATGCCCGCGGCATCGTTGCGCGCCATTGTGAGGTCGAGCCAGCCGTTGTAGGCGTGAATCGCTGCCTCGACGCGACCCTTCGGGAGCGGGCCGCCGATCGGCACCGCGCGGTGTGTCGTTGCAGAAGCATGGACAAGGCCCGGCAGTGTGATCGCGATGATCCACAGCAGGGGTGCGAGTCGCCGGAGGAGTTTTGCCATCTACTGCTATGCTCTATGCGTCAGCGCGGCGCGTGGCGCCAACGCGGGGAGGGCCATCGATGTTCATGATCATCGTGCTGGTCGTCGTCATCCTGATTGTGCTGTACTTGGTCGGCCTCTACAACGGCCTCGTCACGGCGCGGAATGGCTATCGCAACGCTTTTGCGCAGATCGACGTCCAGTTGACCCGGCGCCATGACTTGATTCCCAACCTGGTCGAGGTTGCCAAAGGCTATATCGCCCATGAACGCGGCACGCTGGAGGCCGTGACTCAGGCGCGCGCCGCAGCGGTCAGTGGCTTGTCTGCGGCCAAGGCACAGCCCGGGGACGCCGCGGCGATGCAGCAGCTCGGCGGCGCGGAAACCCAGTTGACGCAGGCATTGGGTCGCCTGTTCGCGGTCGCCGAGGCCTATCCGGACCTGAAGGCCAACCAGAACATGATGCAGCTTTCCGAAGAATTGACCTCGACGGAGAACCGCGTGGCATTCGCGCGCCAGGCCTACAACGACGCGGTCATGGGCTACAACAATCGCTGCCAGATGTTCCCATCCTCGATCATTGCCGGAAGTTTCGGCTTCATCGTCGCCGAACCGCTCGCCATGGATGATCCGGCCAAGCGCGAGGCGCCCAAGGTTTCGTTTAGCTGACCTTCGCCGTGGATTTTTTTGCACGCCAGGATGCCGCGCGACGTCACTCGCGGCGCATGGTGGCGCTGTTCGGGCTAGCGGTTCTGGCCATCGTCGCCGCCGTCGATGTGCTGGTCCTCGTGGTCTTCGGCATGACGCGAAGCCGATCCGACGGCAGCATCGCATTCCCCGTCGGGCCGATGCTGCTTGTGAGCCTGCTGGTCGTCGGCCTGATCACACTCGCCTCAATGTTCCGTAGTGCCTCATTACGCAGCGGTGGTGGCGCAGTCGCGCGTGGCCTGCATGCAACGCCGGTGCCTCCCGATACGGCCAATCCAGCTTGGCGGCGACTGCGCAACGTCGTCGAGGAGGTCGCGATCGCTTCCGGTGTTCCCGTGCCGGAGATCTTCGTGCTCGAAAAGGAGCCCGGCATCAATGCGTTCGCCGCCGGGTACAGCCCTGTGGATGCCGCGGTCTGCGTGACGCAGGGTTGCCTGGAGGTGCTCAACCGGGACGAGCTGCAGGGCGTCGTTGCCCACGAATTCAGTCATGTGCTCAATGGCGACATGCGGTTGAACATCCGGCTGATGGGCATCTTGTTCGGGATCATCGCCTTGAGCGTCATTGGTCGCCAGTTGCTGAATGCCGCATTCTGGACGGGCGGTTCGATCGGCGGCGGGCGGGGCCGGCGTGACAACGGAAATGCGCTGTGGGCACTGGGTTTGGGCCTGCTGGTGATCGGCGGCATTGGCGTGTTCTTCGCACGGCTGATCAAGGCGTCCGTGGCGCGCTCGCGCGAGTCTCTCGCCGATGCCTCGGCGGTGCAGTTCACGCGCCAGACCGGGGGGATTGCCGGCGCGCTCAAGAAGATCGGGGCGCTCGAGTATGGTTCCCAACTGACTCAAGTGCATGGCGAGGAGGTCTCGCACATGCTGTTTGGCGAAGGCCATGACTGGAGTGCGCTGTTCGCCACGCATCCGCCGCTGGACGAGCGCATTCGAGCGCTGGAGCCGGGGTTTGACGCGCGGGAGTTCAGGCATATCGCCGAACAGTGGACCTCGCTGTCGCGCGCGCCGTCCGCGGATGATCCGCGTGCGAGCGCCACGGGCATGCTTCCGCGCGGGCTCCTGCAATCGACCGGCGCCCCGTTGCCTGGTGCCGCAGCAGTGGCCGCGTCGCTGGCCGTCACGTCCGTCCTTCCGCATCCGCAGGCGCGTACCGCGGTGGACCCTGCCGCGGTGGCGGCCAAAGTCGGCCAGTCGGAGCCAGCGGGATTTGCCCATGCTGCCCGGATCACCGCTGCCCTGCCGGAGCCGTTGGTTGCCGCCGCGCACAGTCCCCAGCAGGCGCTGCCGTTGCTGCTTGCGCTGGCATTGGCGTCCGAGCCGGCGACGCGCAGCCAGCAGATGCGGCTGGTTCTGCAACGCTTTCCAACCAGCGTCGTCGAAGCCGCTGATGCGCTGGGACCAGCGGTTGCCGCGCTGCATCCGATCCTGCGTTTGCCCCTGGCGGCAATGGCGTTCCCGGCACTCCGTCGCCGGCCCCGTCCGGAGCTCGCCGCGCTGGTGCAAGCTCTCGCCGAAATTGTCCATGCGGATGGCACGATTGCCGTGGAGGAGTACTGTCTTGCCGCCCTGGTCCGCGTCCAGGTCGTGGATGCCCTGGATCCCGCAGGCGGCTTCGTGGCCGGTTCCAGCAAGCTGGTCGACTGTCGCGAATCGGTCATCCTTGTGTTGACGGTACTGGCGGCTTTTGGCCACGATGACACCGTGGGCGCGACGCGCGCGTTCCAGCTTGGTTTGTCCGCGGTGCTGCCGGATGCCACGGATCGGTACGAGCCGCCAACTGACTGGCAAGACCGCCTGGACCAGGCGCTGGTCCGGTTGGATCGGCTGGCGCCCGCCGGCAAGGAAATCCTCGTCCAAGCGATGACGCAGGTCGTCCGGGAGGACGGCCAGTTGCGGGTGGCCGAGGTCGAGCTGCTGCGCGTGATCTGCGCCGCGCTGCACTGTCCGCTTCCCGCACTGCTGGACGACGACGCCACCCCGGGCCCGGGCGGGTCCTAGCCTTTGCGAAGCAGCCTGTCCGCCGCGCACTCCGCAAGCATGATCGTGGGTGCGTTGGTGTTGCCGGAGGGCAACTCGGGCATGACTGAGGCGTCGACGACGTACAGGTTGTCCATGCCGTGCACGCACAAGCCTGCATCCACGACGGAATGGTCGTCCCGTCCCATCCGGCAGGTGCCTACGGGGTGGTAGATGGTTTCAGCCTTGTGGCGTATGAAGGCATCCAGGTCGGTATCGCCTTGCACTGCCGGGCCAGGGAAGAGTTCCTTGCCGCGCACGGGGTCGAACGGGGCTTGCGCGAAGATCTCGCGTGCCATCCGGATCCCTTCGCGGAGCACGCGCAGGTCGTGACCCTCGGCATCGCTCAAGTAATTTGCGTGAATACGCAGCGGCGCCTCGGGTCCGGAGCCGGACAGCTCGAGCCAGCCGCGGCTGCGAGGATGCAATGCGCACGCATGCAGGGTATAGCCTCGCCCCGGCAGTCGATGGCGACCATGGTCGTCGAGCAGCGCCGGCACGAAATGGAACTGCAGATCGCATTCGCCGTTGCTGGCGAATCGGCTGCGTGCAAATCCACCTGCTTCTGCGACGTTGGAACTGCCGATGCCGTCGCGTTGCACCAGCCATCGCAGCGCGACCGCGATGTCATTGACGCGGTCATAGCTGGCCCGACTCGCGGTCTCGACAAGAGTGCAGATGTCCAAATGATCTTGCAGGTTGCGTCCGACGCCAGAATGGTCGGCAGCAACCCGAACGCCATGCCTGCGAAGCATGTTGGCGGGACCGATGCCGGATCGCATCAGTAGATGCGGCGAGCCCAGTGCCCCCGCACAGAGGACGACGCGACCGCCGATGACCTGCTGGACCTGGCTGCCCTGCCGCAGCCTGACACCGGCGACGCGGTGACCATCGATGAGCAGGCGTTCGACGACCGTGCGCGTGCGGACGTGCAGGTTGGCGCGGTCACGAACTGGATGGAGGTAGGCGCGCGCTGACGAGCAGCGGGAGCCGTTGCGCTGGGTGACCTGATACAGGCCGAAGCCCTCCTGGCTGCCGGCATTGAAATCCGCATTGCGCGCGTGTCCCGCAGCGGCGGCCGCATCGAGCAGCGTCGCACTCAGCGGATTCACGTAGCGGAGGTCGTCGACTCCCAGCGGTCCGCCCACGCCATGCCACTCGTTCGCGCCACGGGTGTTGTCTTCGGCGCGCTTGAAGTAGGGCAGTACCGCAGGCCAGTCCCACCCCGCATCGCCAGCGGCTTCCGCCCATCGCGCGTAATCAAACGGCCGGCCCCGCACGTAGCACATTGCATTGATCGAACTCGAGCCACCGAGAACGCGGCCACGCGGCCACCATAAGCGTCGACCTTGCAGTGCCG
>JAJYPJ010000031.1 GCA_021795435.1 Pseudomonadota bacterium | reverse complement strand
CGCAGACGAGATCGTGGCCGTGAAGGTCGCTTCGCGGAAGGGCGAGGTCGAGGTCGCCGTCGACGAGCAGCCCGGCCGGTGCGACATCGCCAAGATCGCAAGCCTGAAGCCCGCGTTCCGCAAGGACAACGGCACCATCACCGCCGCGAGTTCATCCAGCATCTCCGACGGCGCGGCGGCACTCGTGGTCATGGATGCAGCGGATGCGGCCAGACGTCGCATCGCCCCATTGGCGCGCATCGTGGCGCACGCGACGCATTCCCAAGCCCCCGAGTGGTTCACCACGGCGCCCGTCGGCGCCATCCGCACGGTCCTGGAGAAGGCCGGCTGGCGCGTCGCGGATGTGGACCTTTTTGAGGTGAACGAGGCCTTCGCCGTCGTGGCCATGGCGCCCATGCGGGAATTGGGCCTCCCACACGACCGGCTGAACGTCAATGGCGGCGCTTGCGCCTTGGGGCACCCCATCGGCGCGAGTGGCGCGCGCATCGTCGTCACGTTGATCCATGCGCTGCGGCGGCGCGGCCTGCGCCGCGGCGTGGCCGCACTCTGCATTGGCGGTGGCGAGGCCACCGCCCTGGCCCTGGAAATCCTTTGATCCGGGCGGGCCGCATGCTGGCGGCGGGCGGCCGTCCCTTGCTCGCGCGCGCGGCCAGTCCAGATCTCGTTTAATATTGGCAAAGCCCGGCGTCTAGCGGGGCTCGTTGAGGCTAAAACGGCATTTTCTGGTTTCCGTCCCGACGTTCAGGCCCGCGCCGGGATGGAGGATTCAGCGATTTTGAGACGGTGCCCAGGGGCATTTGATTTACTTGCCTGCCCACTGGCGCTAGCGTCAAAGTCGCGTTCTAATACAGCGGCCATTACTCTGGCAATCACGGCATTTAGGAGAGACCAACAATGAAGCTCACCCGCATCGTCTTCGCGGCCTCGCTGGTTGCACTGCTGGCTGCCTGCAGCCACCAGGAGTCCAGCGGTCAAGCCCAGGCCGCCTCCAGCTCGGCGACCATGGCACCGGCCCCGGCCGCCACCAGTACGCCGGCTGCTGCGGCTTCGGCTGCTCCGGCTGCTCCGGCGGCCGCCACGACTGCCGCTCCGGCAGCCGCTGGCACGTCGGCTCCGGCAGCCGCTGCGACGGCCCCCAAGGGCTGATCGACCGTCTCAATGGACGGAACCGGCCGCCGTGTGCGGCCGGTTTTTTTTTGAGGGTGGGCCATCCGACGCGGGTTCAATCCGTGCGCCAACGCCCTTATCATGGCGAGGCTGCCCTGAGGCCGGATGCATGAGCCTGCTGACTTCGCGCATTGATGCGCGCTCTGCCGATTTCATCGATCGTTTCGAGCAGATGCGGAAGCGGGTTGACGACCTGAACCGCACGCTTGCCCAGGCGGCGCTGGGCGGGGATGCCCGGGCGCGGGAGCGCCATACGGCACGCGGGAAGCTATTGCCGCGCGAACGGGTGCGCGCCTTGCTCGACGCTGGCAGCCCCTTCCTCGAGATTTCGCCACTCGCAGCCGATGGGATGTATGACAGCCAGGCGCCCGCGGCGGGCTTGATCGCAGGCATTGGCCGAGTCCACGGACGCGAGGTCCTCGTCATTGCGAACGATGCCACCGTCAAGGGAGGCACCTACTTCCCGGTGACGGTGAAGAAGCACCTCCGTGCGCAGCAGGTGGCGCTGGAAAACGGCCTCCCGTGCATCTATCTGGTCGACTCCGGGGGCGCCTACCTGCCCCTGCAGGACGAGGTGTTCCCGGATCGCGACCACTTCGGCCGAATCTTCTACAACCAGGCACGGATGAGTGCGCTCGGCATCGCGCAGATCGCCGTGGTCATGGGGTCATGCACGGCAGGCGGCGCCTACGTCCCCGCGATGAGCGACGAGACCATCATCGTCCGGAATCAGGGAACCATCTTTCTCGGTGGCCCGCCCCTGGTGAAAGCCGCGACTGGCGAGGTTGTCGATGCCGAGTCCCTGGGCGGTGCCGAGGTGCACACCGGCCTTTCTGGCGTGGCCGACCATCTGGCCGAGGATGACCGCCATGCGCTGGCCCTGGCCCGTGACGCCATCGCAAGGCTCAATCGCGGCCCGGCACCGGAGCCGCGCTCCACGCCACGCCCGCCGCGCTATCCGGCCCATGAGCTGTACGGCATCGTGCCAACGGATACGCGGGTGCCATTCGACGTTCACGAAGTCATCGCGCGGGTCGTCGATGATTCTGATTTTCATGAGTTCAAGGCGCGCTACGGGAAGACCCTGGTAACCGGCTTTGCGTCGATCGAGGGGTTCCCGGTCGGCATCGTGGCGAACAATGGGATCCTCTTTTCCGAATCCGCGCTCAAGGGCGCGCACTTCGTCGAGCTGTGCGCTCAACGCGGCATCCCGCTCGTTTTCCTGCAGAACATCACCGGCTTCATGGTGGGCAAGAAGTACGAAAACGGCGGCATCGCCAAAGACGGAGCCAAGATGGTCACCGCCGTGGCATGTGCGGCAGTGCCCAAGTTCACGGTGGTCATCGGCGGAAGTTTCGGAGCGGGCAACTACGCCATGTGCGGCCGCGCCTACGGCGGCCGTTTCCTGTGGATGTGGCCTAATGCACGCATTAGCGTCATGGGCGGTGAGCAAGCTGCAAACGTGCTGGCTACCGTCAAGCGGGATGGACTCGAGGCCCAGGGCAAGGCCTGGAGCCTGGAAGAGGAAGAGGCCTTCAAGGCACCGATCCGCGAGCAGTACGAGCGCCAAGGTCATCCCTACTATGCGACGGCACGACTTTGGGATGATGGCATTATCGATCCTGCCGACACCCGGCGCGTGCTGGCGCTGGCCATTGCGGCATCGCACAACGCCCCAATCGAAACCACGCGCTTCGGCGTGTTTCGCATGTGAGCACGGCCATGGACTGCATCCAGCTCGATCGTGAAGGCCCCACGGCTTGGATCACCCTCAATCGGCCGCAGGTGCACAACGCCTTTGACGACGCGCTGATTGCCCAACTGACCGACACGCTGATCGACATCGATCGTGATGACCGCGTGCGCGCGGTTGTGTTGCGCGGAGCCGGAGCAACTTTTTCGGCAGGTGCCGACCTACGCTGGATGCGCGCGATGGCCAATGCGACCCGCGCGGAGAATGAAGCGGACGCAATGCGACTGGCGGCGCTGATGCGAATGCTGGACGGGCTGTCGAAGCCCGTGCTGGCTTGCGTCAATGGATCCGCCTATGGCGGCGGCGTCGGCCTCATCGCCTGCTGCGATATCGCCATCGGCGTCCCCAGCGCCAAATTCGCACTCAGCGAGGTACGCTTGGGCCTGGCACCCGCCGTCATTTCACCCTATGTCGTAGCGGCGATCGGGATGCGCCAGGCGAGGCGACTATTCCTCGGCGGAGCGGTGATCGACGCCACCGAGGCACAGCGCATCGGCTTGCTGCATGCCGTCGTACCCGCTGACCAGTTGAATGAAGCTTGTGCCCAGCAACTGCACTGGCTGGGGAAGGGCGGCCCCCAGGCACAAGCCGCCTGCAAGAGCCTGTTGCGGCAACTGCGCGATGAACCACGGCCACCCGTGAGCCAGGATGCCGCCAACGCGGAATTGATCGCGAACCTGCGGCTGTCCGCCGAAGGACAGGAAGGCATGCGTGCATTCCTCGACAAGCGTGCGCCCGAATGGCCAACCGGAGACCGCGGATGAGCCTCGCCTTTGACAGCGTGCTCGTCGCAAACCGCGGTGAAATCGCGTGCCGCATCATCCGAACCCTGCGGCAACTGGGGCTGCGCAGTATTGCCGTCTACTCCGAGGCCGACGCAGGGGCTCAGCATGTTCGACAAGCGGATATTGCCCTGCCCATCGGCGGCCCTCGGCCGCAGGACAGCTACCTTCGCATCGAGACGATCGTAGCCGCGGCGCTCGACCATGGCGCCGGCGCCATCCATCCCGGCTACGGTTTTCTTTCGGAGCGACCCGACTTCGCGGAAGCAGTCGAACGGGCGGGCCTCGTATTCATCGGCCCCGCTGCAGCCAGCATGCGACGCATGGATTCCAAGGCAGGCGCTAAGGCATTGATGGCCGCGCATGGCGTCCCGGTGGTGCCAGGGTACACAGGCGACGACCAGGATGCACGGCGTCTTGCCGAGGAAGCGGATCGCATCGGGTACCCGTTGATGATCAAGGCGGCGTACGGCGGTGGCGGCAAAGGCATGCGTATCGTTCGCACGCCTCGGGATTTTGCTGAAGCGCTCGCCTCCTGCCAGCGGGAAGCCCAAGGCGCGTTCGGCAACGCTCGCGTTCTTCTCGAGCGGTATATTGCCCACCCACGCCATATCGAGTTTCAGATCTTTGGCGACCGGCATGGCCACGTCGTCCATCTCAATGAGCGCGAGTGTTCCGCGCAGCGCCGGTACCAGAAGGTATTGGAGGAGACGCCGTCCCCGTTCCTGAGCGAGGCTTTGCGGGGACGGATGGGCGAAGCGGCAATCGCCGCCGGCAAGGCCCTGGATTACACCAACGCCGGAACCGTCGAATTCATCGTCAGCCCGCAAGGCGAGTTCTATTTCATGGAACTCAACGCGCGCTTGCAGGTGGAGCACCCCGTCACCGAGATGACGCTCGGGCTGGATCTCGTTGAACTTCAACTTCGCATGGCATCCGGAGAATCGCTGCCCGAGGCACTCCTGCGTGGCGCTCCGGCGCAACAGGGTCATGCGATCGAGGTGAGGCTCTACGCGGAAGATCCGTCCCAGAACTTCCTGCCTTGCTCCGGCACGCTGGATCACCTGGTCCTCCCCGCGCCTTCGGCCAACGTGCGCATCGACAGTGGCGTGGTGGAAGGCGACTTGGTCAGCATCCACTATGACCCGATGATCGCCAAGCTTATCGTCTGGGACCTCGACCGCCCGCGAGCACTCATTCGACTTCAGGACGCTCTGGCTGCGTGCCACATCCACGGACCGGCGTCCAATCTGGCGTTCCTCGAGCGTCTTGTGCGGCATCCCGCAGTACGTGAGGCGCGCATCGATGCCGGCTATCTGGACCGTGCACTCGACGAATTTCTACCGGCCGATGCCCAGGACGAAATCGCGGTGGCGGCAGCGGCGGTGACCGCGCTCCTGCGCGACGAACAGCAAGCGCGCAACCAGTATTCGCCCTGGGCTCGAGGCGATGGCTGGCGAATCCAGGGCGCGGAACCGCGCGAGGTGGCCCTTCGATCCGGTGCATCAGTGTTTCGAGTGTTGGCCCGTGGTTACGCCGGCGAGTATTCGCTGGCACTGCCCGATGGCAGGATCATGGAAGCACGTGGGGCAAGACGCGTTGACGATGTCCTGAGCCTGCGGCTGGATGGGGGCGCGCTTCGCTTGCGCGCCCACATTGACCGCGATTGGATCGAGATCCACAAGGACGGCATGCGCCACGGCTTCGACCGGGTCCTGTCCGACTCCGCGCCGCCGACCCCGGATGACGATGCAGGTTCGCTGCACGCGCCCATGCCGGGGCGCGTGGTGGTCGTTGGAACGAGCGTGGGTGCCTCTGTAGAGATTGGCCACGTCTTGGTTGTCATGGAAGCCATGAAGATGGAATTGGCGCTGCGCGCGCCCCGCGCTGGAACCGTCGCGGCAGTGCAGGTCGTCGAGGGCGACTTCGTCGAGGCCGATGCCGTGCTCGTCCGAATGGAGTGAGCCCACAGGCTGGATTTCGATGGCTGAGGCTTGTCCCGAACCCGCGAAATCGCATCATGGCAGTACAGACTCATGTCCCGGAGCTTCGAGATGACGCGCGCGCTATACGACGATGACGCCTACCGCAGGGAGGCCCGGGCTTCGGTGGTCGCCACCTACCCGGGAGCCATTGAACTGGATCAGACCATTTTTTACCCCTTGGGCGGCGGGCAACCCGGCGACAGCGGCTGGCTCACGGCTGCCGATGGGCAGCGGTTGCGCATAACCGAAACACGGCGGGACAAGGCCAACGGCTCCATCGTCCACGTGCCGGAGGGCGATGCATCAATCTTCTCTCCCGGAATGCCCGTTAAACTGGAGATCGACTGGGCACGGCGTTACTGCCACATGCGCATGCACAGTGCGCTGCACTTGCTTTCCGCCGTGGTGCGCCACGGCGTCACGGGCGGCAATCTCAGCGACACCGCGGGGCGCCTGGATTTTGACACCAACGGCGACATGCTCGACCCGAACGACATCGAACATGAACTCAATCGGCTCGTTGCGGAAGATCGGCCCATAACCAATCGATTGATCAGCGGCGGGGAACTTGCCGCCCAGCCAGAGCTGATCAAGACGCTCTCGGTGAAGCCTCCCATGCATCTGCCAAGCATCCGCCTGGTCGCAATCGAGGGCGTCGACCTGCAACCGTGCGGTGGCACGCACGTGCGCCGCACAGGCGAAATCGGCGCGTTGCGCGTTGCCAAGGTCGAGAGCAAGGGCGCCCGTAATCGACGGGTGGTGCTCGCGTTCGCGGAGATTGGGTCGTGAAGTCCAGAGTGAGGATGGTCGAAGTCAGCCCGCGCGACGGACTCCAGAATGAGCCGACCCTCGTTCCCGTGAACGTGAAGGTGGAGTTGATCGAAAAGCTGGGGGATTGCGGCTTCGAGACGATCGAATCCACCAGTTTCGTCAGTCCGAAGTGGGTTCCGCAGCTGGCCGATGCCGAGTCGGTCATGCGCAATCTGCGGCGCCGACCTGGCGTGCGCTATCCGGTACTGGTCCCCAATGAGCAAGGCTATGCGCGCGCACGGGCGGCGGGTGCCATGGAGATCGCCGTGTTCACAGCCGCCTCGGAGGCGTTCAATCAACGCAACGTCAATGCCTCGGTCGATGAGTCCATCGCACGTTTCGAACCGGTCATTGAGCGGGCCATCAGCGAGGGTGTCGCCGTTCGGGGCTACGTTTCGACAGTCCTTGGCTGCCCTTATCAGGGTGAAGTGCCGCTGGCAGATGTGGTGCGCGTTGCCGAAAGGCTGCACCGGCTCGGATGCGCTGAAATCTCGCTCGGCGACACCATCGGCGTGGGCACCCCCCTGAAGGCTCGGGCGATGTTTCGTGCCGTCGCGGAGGCTGTCCCGATGGATGCCCTGGCGATCCATTTCCACGATACATATGGTCAGGCACTGGCTAACATCCTTGCGTGCCTGGAAGAAGGCGCGGGCATCGTGGACGCTGCGGTGGCAGGTACCGGTGGATGTCCCTATGCCCGCGGATCCAGCGGCAACGTAGCAAGCGAGGATGTGGTGTACATGCTTCATGGCATGGGGATCGAAACCGGCATCGATCTCGAGGCACTGGTTGCCACCGGCCATTGGCTGGCCCAACAACTGGGGCGCGCCACGGGCAGCCGTGTAGGCCGCGCAACCGTTCAGGAGACTGCATGAGTTCCCGGTTCGAGATCCGGCCCATCCTGGCCACTGATGACGCGGCCTTGGCCTCCATCATCCGCACGGTGATGCCCGAATTCGGTGCGAGCGGAGCCGGCTTCGCCATCCATGATCCGGAAGTGGATTTCATGAGCCGCGCTTATGCGGAGCCACGATGCAGCTACTTCGTCGTTGAACGGAACGGTCGCGTCGAGGGCGGGGGTGGCATTGCGCCGCTGGAAGGCGGGAATGCCGACACATGCGAGTTACGCAAGATGTACTTTCTTCCCGCGCTCCGCGGGCTGGGCGCTGGCAAGGCGCTGATGGCTCGCTGCCTGGATGCGGCACGGAGCCTCGGCTTCCGCCAGTGCTACATTGAAACGCTTGCGGGCATGGACGCGGCCCAGGCCCTGTACCGCAAGGCCGGCTTTCGGGCGCTGGCCGGCCCCATGGGCAGCACCGGCCACCATGGCTGCAATCGCTTCTACCTTCGCGCACTCGACTGACCCCTGCGGTCGCGCGGCACGCCGGTACAGGTAAGCATTCGCAGCCATTCCCGGGGGCGCAAGGAGCCGCCAGCGGGATAAAATGCGATTTTGGCTTCGCGCGATTCCCGGGAGGATCCGATGCAACTCGACCAGACGAAGGCCGTGATCAGCGGCGGCGCCTCCGGCCTCGGCCACGCCGTGGCAAGTGACTTGCTGCGTCATGGCGCCCGCGTCTGCCTGCTTGACGTTGACGCCAAGCGGGGTGCCGCCGCCGCCGAGGCGCTCGGCCCAATGGCCCATTTCCTCCTGACTGATGTCAGCAACGAGTCACAGATGGCAGCCAGTGTCGATCAGGCATGCGCCGTCATGGGTGGCCTCAACGCGGCCATCAGCTGTGCCGGCATCCTGGGCGCGGGCCGTGTGCTTGGCAAGGAAGGCCCGATGGAACTGGCGAATTTTGCACGCACCATTGCCATCAATCTTGTCGGCAGTTTTAACCTCGCCAAGGCAGCGGCGAATCTGATGCAACACAATAACCCGGGCGAGGACGGCGAGCGGGGGGCCATCATCTTTACCGCCTCGGTCGCTGCATTCGAGGGCCAGATCGGGCAGGCCGCCTACTCGGCGTCAAAGGGGGGTGTCGTCGGCATGACGCTGCCGATGGCGCGAGAATTCGCCCGCATCGGCGTGCGCGTCATGACCATCGCACCGGGCGTTTTCCATACCCCCATGGTCGACGGAATGCCGGCCCAGGTCTACGAGAGCCTTTGCGCGCAGGTGCCCTACCCTTCCCGGCTCGGACAGCCCGCCGAATTTGCTGAAACGGTTGCATTCATCCTTGGCAACCGCTATCTGAACGGCAGTGTCATCCGCCTGGATGGCGCGATTCGCATGCAGCCGAAATAGAGCGACTCCCGACGCAATCCCGATCTTCTCCAACCCTGCATCGAGTTCGTCCATGAAAGCCTCCGACATCAAGCGCGGCAACGCGATCGAACATGCCGGCAAGACCTGGCAGGTCCGCGAAGTCGAAAAGAGTGCACCCACCGCGCGGGGCGGCAATACGACGTATCGCCTCGCACTGTACGGAATCCCCGGCGGCCAGCGCCTGGACCTGACGCTACGCGCCGATGACGAGCTCCGCGAAGTCGAACTGACGCGTCGGCAAGCCAATTATTCCTACCTGGATGCAGACGGCTACGTGTTCATGGACGCCGAGGACTACACGCAATATGTCCTTGGGCGCGACGCCCTGGGCGACGCCATTGGCTATATCATCGATGGTCTCGAAGGCTGCTACGTGCAGCTGATTGATGACCAACCGGTCGGACTGCAGCTTCCACCAAGCGTCGCCCTGCGTGTCGTCGAGACGGCACCGGAACTGAGGGGTGCCACAGCGACGAAGCGATCCAAGCCCGCTCGCCTGGAAACCGGCATCGAGATCCAAGTACCGGACTACATCGTCACTGATGAGCGGGTTCTGGTCAGCACATTGACGGGTGAGTTCGCTGGACGGGCCTGAACGCCATCAACCGGCCGTTGCTCGCGGGAACGCATGAACCCGTCGCCCTGGTCATTGCAGTCTGCGCTGCGAGACATCCTGCGTTTCAGGCGGCCCGACGCCCCTTGGGTCGTCGCTTTGCGCAATGCGGCCGGGGTGACGCTGCCACTGCTGGTTGGTTGGCGCACCGGTTACATGGGCGTCGGCATTTGGCTGTCCCTTGGCGCCCTCGTAGTCATGTTTTCCGACCAGCCCGGCCCATACCGCGAGCGTCTTGCCCATATCGCGTTCGCGTCGCTGGGCGCCAGCCTCGCGGCATGGGCCGGTTTTGTCCTCGGCGTCCATCGGGAAGTCATGATCGCGCTGGCACTGCTGGTCGGATTTGGCGGGGGCCTGTTGGTGCAATTTGGCCTCGCTGCCTCCCGGATCGGCATGACCGGGATGATCCTTCTCGTCATCGCGGGCGCCTCCCCCATGTCGCTGCGACCCGCGACTACCGATGCTGCGCTGATTCTTGCCGGTGGTCTGCTCCAGGCCCTGTTCGCGGTGGCCGCCTGGCCGCTGGGCCGTTATCGGCCGGAGCGAACCGTTTTGGCCAAGGTGTACCGCGAGCTGGCGCAGATTGCCATCGAAGTCCCATCGGCCGACGCGGCGCCACCGCTCAGTGACACGTTGCTCGAAGCGCAGACCACGCTCCTCGGCGGATTCCGGACACGCGGGCGCGCCAGTGAAGCGTTTCAAGTCCTCCTGGACGCAGCGGAACACCTGCGTCTTCAGCTCCTCGCCGATGGAGCCCATGCCGCTTGGCGAGCACAGGGTCGACTGCCCAGCGCGGTCGCCGATGTACTTGCCGCCATTGCGCAGGCACTCGAGGCCGGTCGGGATACGGCATCGGCCGGCAAGGCATTGTCCGCGCTGGAATCGCAACGCGACGCCGCGATGACTGCGACCATGATGTCCACGCTCGCGAGGGCCGTACGCAATGCGAATTGGGCCGGCAGCGCGGGAGAGATGCGGGCGGCGGCCAGTGCCCGGGCCATCCCCTCCTCCCTCCGTGCGGATGCGCCTCTGGCACAGTTGCGAGCCACGCTCACGCTGGAATCAGCCGCTTTCCGCCACGCGTTACGCATGGGCATGGCCTTGGCGATCGGGGTCGCGCTGGAGCGTTCCCTGGGCCTCGCACATGGCTATTGGCTGCCCATGACGCTGGCCATTGTGCTGCGCGCGGACTTCGCCGCAACCCTCAGTTATGGCGTTCAACGAGCGGCGGGCACGGTGCTGGGCCTGCTGCTGACCACGTTCCTGCTTGTATTTGCGCCCGCTGTGCTGGCGAAGATCCTTTTGCTGGGACTGCTGGCATTCGCGTTCCGATGGTTTGGCAGTGCGAGTTATACGACCGCCGTGGCCGCGCTGACCGGCGCCGTCGTGATCCTGCTGGACCTGGCCGGCGAACCCGCAATGCAGTCGATGCATGATCGCCTGATTGCCACGTTGCTGGCGTGTGCGGCCGCACTCGGCGGCTATCTCCTGTGGCCGACATGGGAGCGCAGCCGCATCCAGGCTTCGCTGGCAGCGATGCTGGACGCGTACGCAGGCTACCTCGCCGCGCTCGGCGGCAGCGATGTCCACGCGCTGATTCATGGTCGAACCGCCTCGCGTCGCGCGCGAGTCAACGCAATGGCATCGCTCGAGAGGCTGCGCGGCGAACCCTTTGCCACGCCAGCCTTGCGCCTTCGCGCCGAGCGGGTTTTCGCCCATGGCAATCGCATCGTCCGCAATGCAATGAATCTGGAGCTGTTGCCGCCTGAGCGACGCGGAAGCGCGGCAGGTGCATGGCTCATGCACGCGGCAGAAGGCCTTCGAACCTGTGCGGGGGATCTCCGCACGGGCCTTCGCCGGGCATGGCTGCCCGGATCACCACCGATTGATGCCCCGGCCGAATTGCATCGCCTTGCCGATGCCCTGCAAGCACTCTGCTCCGTACTTGGCGAGCCCGCCGCTGCACCCTGATCAGCGGCTTCCCGCGAATGTCGCGGGCACGGCAGGACATGCACGGTGTGGCGCTACACTGGAGGAGCTGCCTCAACGAGGATTCCGCATGCGACGTCTTTCCTGCCTTTCTGGAATCGTAACGGTCGTCTCGCTCCTTGCGTGCGCCAACGGCTGGGCTGCGAGCTATCAGCTCGCCGATGGCCGGGTCCGCTTCCAGGCACCCGACAGTTGGCCGCAAATCATGATGCAGGCCAGCGGCAATCCCCAGTTCATGGCATTCGAAGTTCCTGACTCCTTCCCGGTGGGCCAACGCGTATTGGCGCGCGTGACGGTCACGGTCGAACACATGGCCGACGTCGACGCGTTCAAGCGATGGGTTAACCAACGCGTCCAGCGCAGCCACCACCTGCCTGGCTACCAGGCCGCTGGCGGCGGCATGGACAGCAGCACGGTTCGGTACAAGGCCATGGAGAGCGGCGTACCGATGCGCTACAGCGAGCGCTATTTCCTCAAGGGCCACGACGGTGTCCAACTGCGATGCCTGCGGCCCGAGCAGAGCCAAGTGGACGCCGCCTGGGTGGCGGGCTTCGATCGCGGCTGCGAGGCCATTGGCGCCAGCCTGCAGGGCAATGGGTAGGCATGCGCCCCGCACCCATCCTGGATCCTGCCGAGGAGGCCCACGCGCTCGCTCTCGATGCGGCTGATCCACTCAGCGCGCTGCGCGACGAATTCCTCATCCCTCCGCATGGTCATGGCGTCCAAGCCTACTTCTGCGGCAATTCGCTGGGCCTACAACCGCGTGCCGTCCGCATGGAAATCGAGGCCAACCTGGCGACATGGGCCTCGCTTGCGGTGGAAGGCCACTTCCACGGACGGCAGCCGTGGCTCGATGTGCAGGACGCCCTGCAGCAGATGCTGGGCCCGATCGTCGGATCGCCGCCTGCCGACGTGGTGGTGATGAACACGCTTAGCGTCAATCTTCATCTGCTGCTCGCGGCCTTCTACCGGCCCCATGGATCTCGCCGCGCCATTCTCCTGGAGGAGGGTGCGTTCCCGTCCGATCGTCACGTGGCCGTGTCCCATCTGGCATGGCACGGGCTTCTTGAGGAGGATCTGATCGAGGTTGCTCCTGATACCTCCGGGCTGTACCGGGCAGATGCGTTTGCCGAGGCCTTCGAACGCCATGGCCATCGCATCGCGCTGGCGCTGTTGCCCGGCGTGCAATACCGAAACGGCCAAGTATTCGACATCGCCGCACTTACCGATCTGGCCCATCGCCATGGCGCATTGGCATGCTTTGACCTCGCGCATGCCGCGGGCAACGTGACGCTCAACCTAGCTGATTGGGACGTGGATTGCGCAACGTGGTGCAGTTACAAGTACCTTAACGGTGGTCCCGGGGCGCCCGCAGGCGTGTTCGTGCACGCTCGCCACGCACAGCGCCCTCGCCTTTCCGGATGGTGGGGCCACGCCAAGACAACTCGCTTTGCCATGGCGCCGGGGTTCAGCGCTGAATCCGGTGCCGCCGGATGGCAGTTGTCGAATCCACCGATCCTTGCACTGGCGCCGCTTCATGCCAGCCTTGAGCCGTTCGCGCGGGTCGGCATGCCTGCGCTGCGGGCTCGCGCGCAGCGCCTGACCGGTTACCTCGATGCATTGCTGCGAACCCATGCGGCTGGCGTCGTAGACATCCTCACGCCAACCGCGCCAGCCGAACGCGGCTGCCAGATAAGCCTCCGAGTGCGCGCGGGACGCGCGGCCGGGCGATCTCTATTCGACCATCTGGTCGCGCAAGGCGTGCTCGGCGATTGGCGCGAACCCGACGTGATTCGACTCGCACCGGTACCCCTCTACAACCGCCACACGGATTGCCTTCGCGCGGCGATAGCGATTCAAGGGTGGGCCGACAGTACCAGTGCCTGAAGGCCCACGCGGCGGACTTCTGAAACGCCAGTGCGACACGTCCGCCAGACGTCAGTCCCCGATCTGCTTTTGCAGATGCTCCCGACGTTCCTGCGCGTCAAGGCTCAGTGTCGCGATCGGACGCGCCTCCAAGCGTTCCAGACCGATCTCCTCGTCGGTCTCCTCGCAATAACCGTAACGACCTTCTTCAATCCGTCGAAGCGCCTTGTCGATCTTGGCAATCAGCTTCCGGTAACGATCCCGGGTGCGCAATTCAAGGGAGTTCTCGGTTTCACGCGTGGCACGCTCCGCATCGTCTCCGACGTCACGCACCTCGTCACGCAAATTGTCCATCGTCTGCCGCGACTCTTCGACCAACTGCTCGCGCCAGTCGCGGAGCTTGTTGCGGAAGTACGCCAAATGGCGCGGGTTCATGTATTCCTCGCTGACCTTGGGCTTGTAGCCCTTGGGCAGCTCGATGACGGTGGTGGCCGGCAATGCGTAGCGACCGTCATCGCGCGTGAGTGCGACATCATCTAGGGATTTGACCGGGGGCGGCTTGATATTCAGATTCACTTTGCTGCCGAGCGCTGCTGGTGGTTGGGAGGCTTTCGCCGGGAGAAGCTTGGCTGATCCGGATGGCAAGGATTTGACGCTCGTGTCGCGCGCTTGCCCCTTGCCGTGACGCGCGTGGGCTTGCGCTACCGGGACGGCCGCGCGAACCCTCGCCTTGGCTGCTGCAACCGGCGCGGCCTTTGCGGACTTGCTTGCGGGTTTGGGTGCCTTGACGGGTTTGGCCGCCCTGGATGGTTTGCTCGCCTTGACGGGCTTGGCGACCTTGGATGCCTTGCTCGCCTTGACGGGCTTGGCGACCTTGGATGCCTTGCTCGCCTTGACGGGCTTGGTGACCTTGGATGGCCTGGTCGCCCTCACGGGTTTGGCGGACTTGGCGGCCTTGACCGCCTTTGCGGACTTACCCGCCTTGGCCGCCTTCGCTGGTTTTGCCGGCTTGGCGGGCTTCGCCGCCTTGCCTGACTTGACCGCAGCTACAGTATGGCCCTTCGGCCTGCTGGGCGCTGCCTTTCCGCTGGTTTTCTTGCTGGCTGCCGGCTTGCGCGTGCTCATCATCGTCTCCCATGGACGCTTGGCGCGAACCTCGCGTCTGCTGGTGCGGCTTCATAGCCGCGGACTTCGGCGGTTGTCGCCGGAAGGCGGCGTGTTATAGCCTAGGAACCCTGCCCCGGCAATACGCGCGTCGCCGCACGCGCTGCCGCTTTCGGTGTTTCCAAGGCGTGACTCGCCTCCTGCTGTTCCTGCTGGCGCTGTACCAGCGCCTCGTCAGCCCACTTCTGGGCCAGCGCTGCCGGTTCCACCCCAGTTGCTCGCAATATGCTCGCGAAGCGATCACGCGCCACGGTGCCCTGCGCGGCAGCATACTCGCAATCTGGCGCATCCTTCGCTGCCAGCCGCTATGCACTGGCGGCCATGATCCCGTACCTGACCACTTCCATCTCCCTCGCTGCCAAGCCAAAGACTGAGTCCGGCGCGGTGGGCGCACTGCGCGGACTCCGCGCGCCCCGGCCCATTCCGGAGGCGGCTCTGTGCGACCCTTGCGCCGCGGCCCCGCGAATCACGATTCGATTCAATGCGGCGTCCTGTCAGGATAAAAACCGCACCCCCCCCCGGTACCGGGAAACCGCTTCCCGAGGCGTCCGGGAAGCCGACCAGGCTCTCGATCCGCCGCCTCCTCGCATCCAGCCTATCCGACTTGGACGCCCATGGCTAAAGGCCGCCCACGCTTCGCGCGGCAGGCCTCACTGGATGGTTGCCTGGGCCACGCAGGTCAGACGCATCGCGCCTGTCCGATCGATGCAACGGCCAGCGCCCTGATCAGCCCAATTCACGCGCCGGGCACACGCCACCCGACTTACAATCGCCGGTTCTGCCCGCGATAGATGCCGTGATGCTTGCCATTCCGCCCTTGCCTGTGGACGAACGACAGTGGCGGCGCTGGGTGCGCCCGCCCGGCGCGGGGCTCGCGCTGGCGCTGTGCGCGGCGGCAACGGCGGCCGACGCGCCACTGGTGATGGTAACGGCAGATAGTACCGGCGCACTTGCTCTCGAACAGGATGTCGCGGTCTTTGCCGGCGATCTCCCGGTGCTGGCGTTACCCGACTGGGAAACGTTGCCATACGAGCTGTTCTCGCCACACGGTGAAATCGTGGCGCAGCGCATTGGCACGCTGAGTCGCCTGCCAGGCCTGCGAAAAGGCGTTCTGGTGATCCCTGCAGCGACCTTGATGCAGCGTCTGGCGCCGCGGGCCTACCTCGCCGGCTCCGGGCTCCAACTGCGGACGAACCAGGCATTGAACCTCGAGGAAGAAACGCGCCGCCTGGAAGCGGGTGGCTACCGTCGCGTGCCTCAGGTTGGCGACCCGGGTGAATTCGCCGTGCGAGGCGCCGTGCTGGATATCTATCCAAGTGGATCGCCAAGCCCCTACCGCGTCGAACTACTCGACGACGTCATCGAATCGCTGCGAAGCTTCGATGTCGACACGCAACGGTCGATGGACACCCTGGATCGGGTGAACCTGCTGCCCGCGCGTGAATTTCCCTTGACCGAGGAAGCCATCCGCGCCTTCCGGGCGCGCATGCGAGAGCGCTTCGCGATCGACGTGCGCCACTGCCCTGTCTATCAAGACCTGAGCGAAGGAACGACACCCGCTGGCATCGAGTACTACCTCCCGCTGTTTTTCGGGCAGACCGAAACACTGTTCGACTATCTTGCCGCGAAGAGCGTATTCGTTCTGGACGATGCCGCACTCGCGTCGGCAGAACGCTTCTGGCAGCAGACCGGCGAGCGCCACGCGCAGCGCGAGCACGACGTCACGCGGCCCATTCTGTCACCCGAGGAACTATTTCTGCCGCCCCAGTCCCTGCGCGAGGCGCTCAATCGCAGTCGCCGTGTGGAACTCGTGGCGAGCCCTGACCGCGAGCACGCGCACGATCTTGGCGTTACGGCTGCGCCAGTCATCAACATGACGGCGCACGCGGCACCCGCGCATGCCCTGAACACCTTGCTCGGCCAAGCCGCGACTCAGACGGTGCTGCTGGCCGCTGATTCGCCCGGTCGCCGCGAAATGCTGCGCGAGGTGCTCGCAACTTCGGGGCGCATACCCGTCCAGGTGGATAGCTGGAACGCCCTCCTTGCGCTGCATGAAAGGGCACGCGCAGCAGGTGACCTGCCGCAGTTGGCGATCGGCGTCGCGCCGCTCAGCGCCGGTTTCGCGCTGCCTGGATCCGGCATCGTAGTGCTCAGCGAGCAGGAACTCTCCGGGGAACGGGTGCGCCAGGAGCGCACGCGCAGGCGCGCCGCTGCGCGGGATCCCGAAGCCGTTCTGCGCGATCTGACGGAGCTCGCCATCGGTGATCCCATCGTGCACATCGATCATGGCGTCGGGCGCTACCAAGGTCTGGTAACGCTCGATGTGGGCGGCAGTAGCGGTGAGTTCCTGGCCCTCGAGTATGCGAAGGGCGATCGACTTTACGTGCCGGTCGCCCAACTGGGTTTGGTCAGCCGTTACAGCGGAACGTCGCCGGAAACGGCTCCGTTGCACAGCCTTGGTGGTGATGCGTGGGAGCGGGCCAAACGGAAGGCCGCCGAAAAGGCGCGCGACGCCGCAGCCGAACTGCTGGCGATCCACGCCCAGCGCGCAGCGCGGGGAGGCGTGGAGCTGCGTGCCGACCCGAGGCTCTATGCTCAGTTTGCGGCCTCGTTCCGGTTCGAGGAAACAGCCGATCAGCAGTCTGCGATCGACGCCGTCCTGGCCGACCTTGCCGCGCCCAAGCCGATGGACCGGGTCGTTTGCGGGGACGTCGGGTTCGGCAAGACCGAGGTCGCGCTGCGGGCAGCATTCGTGGCGGCAATGGCAGGCCGTCAGGTCGCGGTCCTCGTGCCAACGACGCTGCTGGCGCAGCAGCACTGGCAGAATTTCCGCGATCGCATGGCGGACTGGCCCATCCGAATCGAAGCACTGACGCGCTTCCAGTCGCGCGCCGAGAGCTTGGCGATCCTTGGGCGCCTGGCGACAGGTGATACGGACATCGTCATCGGTACGCACCGCTTGCTGCAGGGCGACGTCAAATTCGCGCGACTCGGCCTGGTCATCGTCGACGAGGAACATCGCTTCGGTGTCCGACACAAGGAGCGACTCAAGCGGCTCCGTGCCGAAGTCGACCTTCTCACGCTCACTGCCACACCGATACCTCGCACGCTGAACATGGCGCTAATGGGCATGCGCGACCTGTCGATCATCGCCACGCCACCGTCGCAACGACTGGCGGTCAAGACCGTGATCACCGCGTGGGACGCCGCGCTCATCCGAGAGGCATTCCAGCGCGAGCTGGCAAGAGGCGGACAGGTCTATTTCCTGCACAATGAGGTCGACAGCATCGAACGAATTGCGCGCGAAATCGGCGAACTGGTGCCCGAGGCACGCATTCGCATCGCCCATGGCCAGATGCCGGAGCGCGAACTGGAAAAGGTGATGCTGGATTTTCATCGGCAGCGATTCAACACGCTCGTCTGCACGACCATCATCGAGTCGGGAATCGACATCCCGACCGCCAACACGATTCTGGTCAACCGCGCGGACAAGTTCGGACTCGCCCAGTTGCATCAACTGCGCGGCCGCGTGGGCCGATCCCACCATCGCGCATATGCCTACCTGATCGTCCCGGAACGTTCGGCACTGACCGCCGATGCGGAGAAGCGCCTTGACGCCCTGGCTTCGCTGGAAGAACTGGGCGCGGGATTCACGCTGGCCACGCACGACATGGAAATCCGGGGCGCCGGCGAGTTGCTCGGCGAAGAGCAATCCGGGCAAATCGAGGCCATCGGCTTCACGCTGTACGCTGAACTGCTCGAGCGCGCGGTACGCGCGCTACGCGAAGGCAAGGTGCCGGATTACAGCCTGAGCGCCGAGCACGAAGCCGAAATCGAACTGCACACGCCGCTGTTGATACCGGAGGACTACCTCCCCGACGTACATGCCCGGCTGACGCTGTACAAGCGCATTGCCAGCGCTCCGACCGCAGCCTCGCTTCGCGAACTGCAGGTGGAGATGATCGATCGATTCGGATTGCTGCCGGAACCAACCCGCAATCTGTTCAATGCCGCCGAGCTCAAGCTGGCCGCCGGCACGCTCGGAATCCGCAAGATCGAACTGGGCGAGCACGGGGGGCGCGTGCAGTTCCAGCCCCAGCCCCCCATTGAGCCGCTGCACATCATCCATCTCATTCAGCGCGATCCGGGAACCTATCGGCTGGATGGCCAGGACCGGCTTCGCATCACCGAGAACCTCCCCGACGCGTCGTCACGGTTCGACTTCGCGCGTGACCTCCTGGCGCGGCTCGGTTCGACGCGCCAATGAGTCCGCCCGCTCAGGGGTCTGCGCAAGCCATGCGCCGGGCCTGCAAGGTGGCGCCTCGCTCCTCGAGCCCGCGGGCCGGCCAAGGCCGAGCGTGCGCGCCATGTTGCTTTGCAGCGCATCCAATGCTTGCGGGCGTCGCCGCGCGGGCGTAGCGTCTTGGCTGCGGCGCATTGTCGCAGCAGCCGCCGCGCCA
>JAJYPJ010000094.1 GCA_021795435.1 Pseudomonadota bacterium | reverse complement strand
CCATCAGGTTGTCTCCGTGACCTTGCGCAGGTGCGGCGGCGAGTCGGGGTCGAAGCCGCGGCGGAGGGCCAGATCGTTGACCATGCGGTAGAAGGCCACGATCTGTGCGACGGGCGTAAACGCTGCGTGCTCGGAGACCGGCATGGGCAAGGAATTCAGTCCATGGGCATCCGTACCGGCAATCCAGACCGGCGCACCCCTCGCCCTGAACTCCCGGGCCATGGCGATCGTGCCCTCGCAGGACTCGTCGCGTTGCACGAATGTCAGAACGGGGAAGCCTTCGTTGACAAGGGCCATGGGCCCATGCCGCACTTCGGCTGCGCTGAATGCCTCAGCGTGCAGGCCACAAGTCTCCTTCAACTTGAGCGCAGCTTCCTGGGCAACGCCGAATCCGGGGCCTCGCCCTACGACGAACAGGTCATGCGCCGACGCCAGTCCGTCCAGCAAGGATGACCAGTCACATTGCAACGCGCGTTGGAGCAGTGCGGGCAACTCGGCCAACGCTTCGTCGAATTCGAAAGATGGTTCCCAATGACCCGCCAGCTGCAGCACGGAAGCCAATGCACACACATAGCTTTTGGTTGCGGCGACGCTCGATTCGGGACCGGCACGCAGGGGGAGGACGAATTGGGCGGCATCCGCCAGCGGTGACGCCTCGTCGTTGACCATGGCGACGACGGTCGCGCCCGCGCGCCGCGCGGCTGCGGCGCTCCGGATCAGATCCGGGCTGCGTCCCGACTGCGAAATCGCCAAGTAAAGCGCCTCGTCAAGGCGCGGAGCCACCTTGTAAACCGACGCGATTGACGGAGACGCAGAGGCCGTCATGAGACCCAGTCTTGTCTCGAAAATGTGCTTGGCGAAGGTCGCCGCATGGTCGGAGCTTCCTCGCGCGCAGGTGACCGCGAAGCGCGGTGGGCGGTGGCGAAGATGATCCACGAGTCCCCGTACCGAAATGGCATTTCCCTGCAACATGCGTGCAACCGCCTCCGGCGATTCTTTCGCCTCGGCCAGCATGTGCGTGCAGTGGCGATTCCTGTCGATGGCCGCCGGCTCGTGGTCGCTCATCGGCCATGCCCCTCAAGGCCGGCGGTGTTGGACACCCGCTCGGCGCGATCGCCGCGCATTGGCGAACGCATCCGCGTCGCCAGGTCGCCGGGGCGGGCACCGTGGCCTTCCAATGGCTTGCTCGACGGTGGCGATCCCGACGTCGAGCCGGGCGCGCCGGTCGGCCGGAAGGCGAGAATCAGCCCCGACGCTCCGGCATTTTCGGTGGTGCCGTCGACCCGCGCACGACGAGCCGCGGGCTGAATCCCTGATTTTTCGGCAGGGGAACGGACATCCCAGCCGAATGCGATGACCGGAGATGTGCCATCAGCAACAAGGCCGCATGGCGGGCGATGTCTTCGGTCGGCTGGTTTGCAGTTGTCAGTGCAGGCCACGTTTGCTTCGAGAACGGACTGTCTTCGAAGCCCGCCACCGAGAGGTCGAAGGGAACCTCGAGACCACCCGAGCGCGCAGCAGCCACCACACCGGAGGCAATCTCGTCGTTGGAACCGAATATCGCTGTCGGCCGTTCGGGCAAGGCGAGCAACTTGCGCGCGGCCCGGAACCCGTCGTCGAAAGAATAATCCCCCGGGACGATGAGCTTCCGGTCGATGGGCAGACCGTAATCCTTCAGTGCATGCTCGTAGCCCAGGTAGCGTTCGGAACTTGATCCGTGGGACTTCCCGCCCCAGACAAAGCCGATGCGACGATGGCCGAGCTGGATCAGATGCTTGGTAATCTCGTAGGCCGCGTCGCGGTCGTCGACAAAAACGCTCGGATAAGTACCGCCAGGGTCCGACGCCGCGGAAATGATGCGCACGAAGGGAATCCCCTGGCCCTTGAGTCCATCCAGCAATGCCTGGCGCTCGGACATCGGCGGCGCCAGGACCAAACCTGCCAGATGGGAGTGTTTGACCAGATTGGCGAGCTCCGCCAGCAGTGTTGGCGATGATGAATCGCAGGGATGAATCTGCAGTCCAAATCCCGATTCGCGGCAGGCCGACAGAACGCCCGTCTGCGCGCTGATGATGTAGTACGGGTTGGGGTTGTCGTAGACGAATCCGATCGCGTACGAGCGTGCTGCCCTCAAGTTGCGTGCGGCAAGATTGGGTTGGTAGCCAAGTTCCTTGATGGCGCGCTGAACCCGTTCCTGCGTCTTTGGCAATACCGATTCCTCGCGATTGATGACGCGCGAGACCGTTTTGAGGGAAACCTGGGCGCGTTGGGCGACGTCGCGGATGGTAGGGGTTCGCAAGAGCTGGACTCGATTTCGCCGATGGCCTACCCGCAAGGATAACTGCTGCGCTCGCCTGGATCGGTGTCGCGACGGGAAACCGCAGCGACGAGGCGTGGGTCCGATCTCCGGGACGCATCATGCCCCCTCGCCCGCCTTGATCATCGCATTGCGGCGCAATCCAACGCGATATCCGGCGACCGCGTAATAAAGGATATAGACGTAACAGGGCGCCATGAGCCCGAGGAATACGGCCTGGAAATCGAAGTACTGGCTGAGGCGCGCGAAGAGCTGGGGAATGACCGCTCCGCCGCAGATGGCCATGATCAGTACCGCCGACCCCAACTCGGTTCGGTCGCCAAGGCCCTTGATTGCCAGCGGGAAGATCGCGGGCCACATCATTGCGTTGGCGAATCCGAGCGCAGCGACACATGCGACGGACACATAACCCGTCGTCAGGAAGGCGGCAACGACCAGGATGGTTCCGAGGATCGCCGATCCAGCCATGTAGCGCTGCTGCGACACGAATTTCGGCGTGGCGACCATGCCTGTCAGGTAGCCCAGCAGCATCGCCGTCAGCGTCAGCGACGTGAAGAATTTGGTCTGATCCAGGGGCAGGTGGAAGGCCAGCCCATAGGTTCCGATCGCGTCTCCGGCCATCACTTCCACGCCGACATAGAGGAACAGGCACAAGACGCCGAGCCAGAGGTGCGGGAAATGGAAAAGCCCTCGCGGCGAACGGCCATCGCTGGCCGGGCCATCCGGAACGGCGTTTGCATCGGCGCCCCGAATATCCGGAAGCGACGATCGAACGACGGTCAGCGCGTAGACGACCAGGATCGCCGCCATGATGAAGTACGGCATCTGGATGTGGGCAGCAAAGCCATTGAGGATCGCCGCCTTCGCTTGCGTGCCGTGGGCGGCATGCATCGCCGATTCAAACTGGCCGATGCCGCGCAGGACCAGGGTGCCAATCACGAACGGCGCGAGGATGCCCGCGAACTTGTTGCAGATTCCCATGATCGCAATCCGCTGCGCAGCGCCTTCGATCGGCCCCAGGATGCTGACGTACGGGTTGACCGCGGTCTGCAGCAAGGCCACACCGGCCCCCAGCACGAACAGGCCGGTGAGTGCGCCGGGATAGTCCCGAAGCGCCGCGAACTCCCCGAATGCGGCGGCCCCCATGGCCATGACGACCAGTCCGATGCCCATGCCGCGTTTCATGCCGGTCGCCCTCAGGATCCACGCCGACGGCAAGGCGAGGAAAAAATAGGATAGGTAGAAGGCCATCGGGACGAGGAACGCATTCACCGTGTCGAGGTTGAAGGCGAGCTTCACGAAAATGATCAGTGGACCGTTGAGCCAGGTCACGAAGCCAAAGACGAAGAAAAGCCCGCCGACGATGACCATCGAGCTGAGGTAGTCCCGATCCGACCTATCCGGTTGCCTTGCAGACATCGATCGACTCCTGGGTTGCTGGCTGTGCCCTCGCACAACGGACGACTCGCGAGGCGCGTGGCTATGAACATCCGTCTGCGTTGCATGCTGCCATGCCATGACTATCGTTGTCATCCATCGATGGCATCGGAAGCGTAGAGGCGCGGCGCCAAGCAACGCAAGACCGGGAATCGCTCAATGCCTGGCATTCCATCGCGTGTTGCAATCGCACATTAATTGTCGCTAATTCAGTAACCTGCGTGAATCGGACGGACGCATGAGGGCCCGTCTTGCGTCCCAGCGCCCGGCATCGGCTCCGTCGTCCGGGATCATTTGACAACGTTATCATTCATGGAACAGACTCAAGCCACGGAGGCGACGCCACACCAACGTCGGCCGGTCCGCGCAACGGGGAAATGCAATGCCGGGTTCGACGTGGGTTCTGGGACAGCCATCGAGCGAGTTCACCCTGCTTGCCGCCGACATCGGCGGGACGCACGCGCGAATCGGCATCGTCCGCGCATCCGGCCCATGCGTCGTCCCCGGCCAACTCGAGTCATTCGCCACGTACGAATGCGCGCGCTATGCAAGTCTGGACGCCATGCTCTCGCACTACCTGCAGGAGCATCGCATTGGAGTCGTCCATAACGCCTCGATTGCCTGCGCGGGTTACCTGACCGACGGACGGGTGCTGAACAGCAATCTCCCCTGGG
>JAJYPJ010000093.1 GCA_021795435.1 Pseudomonadota bacterium | reverse complement strand
GTTCCATCTCTCCATGGCGGCGTTGTCGTAGCAGTTGCCTCTGGCGCTCATGCTCGCGATAAGTCCGTGTGTTTCCAGCAACGCGCGATGCTCCCGCGAACAGTACTGGCTGCCGCGGTCGGTGTGCATGATCACGCCACGCGGCTTCCGGCGCCGGAACAACGCCATGCGCAACGCATCGCAGACCAGCGTCGCGGTCATGCGATCGGACATCGACCAGCCCACGACCTTGCGCGAATAAAGATCCAGAACCACGGCCAGATACAGCCAGCCTTCGTCAGTGGCGATGTAGGTGATATCGCCAGTCCACACTTGATCCCGCCGTTGCGCCGTGAAGTCCTGCTGCAGCAGGTTCGCGGCCACCGGGAGGGTATGGTTCGAGTTCGTGGTCGCCTTGAACTTGCGCGCCGCCTTCGCGCGCAAACCCTGGCGGCGCAGGCTTGCGGCCACCTGCCGACGACCGCGACCAAGTCGCCGCGACAGCCGCGGCGCACCCTCACGACCCTTACGGCCCTCGAAAGCCTCGCGCACCTGTGCGTCCAGCTCACTGCGTGCCTGTGCGCGCTTCGACGGCACGCGGCTGCACCACGCGTAGTACCCGCTCGGCGACACGGACAGCACCCGGCACATCAGTCGCACCGCGAACTCGCCTTCGTGCACCTTCATCGTCGCGTACTTCACTTCGGCTGCTTCGCGAAGTACGCCGCCGCCTTTTTTAAAAAGGCATTCTCTTCCTCCAGGCGTGTCATCTCCCGCTTGAGCCGCGCCAGTTCTGACTGCACCAGCTGCTGCGCCTCCGCATCCTGCCCCTGCTGCTGCGCTCGCCCACGCCATGCGTACAACTGGGCCGGTGGCAAACCCAGATCACGCGCCGCCACTGCCACACCGTCCTTGGTCGCACGCAGCAACGCCTGCCGCCTGAATTCCGCGCTGTACCGCTGCCGCCTCGCCTTGCCCTCTGCCTGCTTCTCGGTCATCTTGCTCACTCCGGATTGCGATATTGAATCGCTTATCCGGGCGTCCGTGGAACAGGGGCCTAGGCTTGTTGTCGCCGACCGAAAACTGACCCGGATTCTGCTGTGGGTTACCGCTACCGCGACGGCCACCATGATGGGTTGACTCGCATACGGCAATGCCGTATGGTCGGAAAGTGTTCACCATCGCCGAAACCGACACATTCCGCGCCGACGCTGACTCCATCTGGAGCACGGAAGAACGACTTGAGTTTTGCGCATGGATTGCTGCCAATCCTGAAGCTGGCGAGGTGATTCCGGGAAGTGGCGGTTGTCGCAAGGTTCGTTGGGCGGCGTCTGGCCGCGGAAAGCGCGGCGGCGCGAGGGTGATCTACTACAACCGGCGGGTCGATGGCGTCATCTGGTTGCTGGTGATTTATACCAAGGCCGTCCGCGGCAACATCCCAGCGCATATTCTCAAGCAAATCAAGGAGGTCCTATGACTACCATGACCGGAACCGATCTGGGTAAAAAGCTGTTGCGTTCGGTTCGGCAAATGAAGCGCGGCAAGCCTGCACGCATGACGCACGTGGAGCTGACTGGGGCAGCACAGGCGCGCGCGCTGACTGGCCTGTCGCAGTCGCAATTCGCAGCATTGCTGGGTGTTTCACCTCGTACCCTGCAAGATTGGGAGCAAGGACGGCGCGAACCCACCGGGGCAGCACAAACCCTGCTCCGCATCGCGGCATCACATCCACGAGTTTTGCGAGAACTTGACGCGTGACGCCGAGGTCAGAAGCAAGACTGACCGCCGGATAGCCGAACCCACAGCAGAATCCGGATACCCCTTTAAACAGGGGTTGGAGCTTGCCGGTGTCCGCAAGCACGCCAGCGTCCATACACTGCGCCACTCGATTGCAACCCACTTGCTCGCCGAGGGCACGGACATCCGTAGTATCCAATTGCTGCTCGGACACCGCAGTTTGCAGACGACGATGATCTACACCCATGTCGAACAAGCCACGCGGCACACGACCAGCCCACTCAACCGGCTGTAGCCACACCCATGGTGCCGACCGTTGCGACGGCCGGCACCGTTCCGCCGGGTGTCGCTCCCTGCTGCGCAAAAGTTTCGGCTATGTGCAAGAAGTGGTTGGTCAGCGATGCAGTCCAACCACTTCTTGCACAGAACAGCCCGGCGCTAGGGCGCCATTTCCGTCGCTGTAGCGATGATCTCGAGCACCTCGATGAGGATGTGCGGCGGCACCTTCTCGACCCGCTGCGCTCCGCGGGCACGTGTATCTACGCCGCGCAGTAGATGGACCTGGACGGAGCCGAGCGTTCGCGTGCCGGCACCCATGAGGGTGACGAGGAAACCTCCGGCTCGCTGGGCAGCGGCCTCACCTTGGGAGATGGGACAGACCCACGCGATACCGCTTGCCTTATTGAAGGCCCGGCGCGAGATGACGAGCGCGTAGTGTGGGCCGCGCATTTCGTGACCGGCACTGGGCGTGAAATCCAGATGCACGATGTCGCCGGCGTCGAAACCACCCGCACCAAGGCCCGAGCTCGGGGTTGGGCTCATTCGCTGAACGCCTCACGCTCGCGACCGACATCCTCGTCGAGCCAGCCGGGCTGGCGCTCAAAGGTGGGCGTCGCGGCGATCAGAGCTTCAAGCGAACGTCGGCGCCGCACCACCGGGCGCAGCGTGATGATGCCGTCGTGCTCCTCAACCTCGACTGGCTGGTCGATGCTTAGCTTGACCGACTTCATCACGGCGGCCGGCAACCGCACCGCGGCGCAGTTGCCCCACTTCTTGACGATGACTTGCATGGTGATTCTCCGATTGACCGCTGCAGTGTATCATCTTTGATGATACTTCGTCTGTTCTCCGGTGGCGTTGGTTGAAAGCTCGGCGCTTCCAACCACTTTTTTTCAAATAGCCGAAAAAGGTTGCATCCGTCCAACCCCCTTCGCGCAGCGCAATCCAATCGTGAGGATGCCGTGGGCGTGGGCCCGGTCGCCGGCCGGTATGATCGGTCGCGGCATCACCGCCCATCCGCGAGGCTCTCCATGCGCACGCTCCATCGCTTGCTCCATCGGCTCGTGTTGTCGCTCGGCTGGGCACTCGGCCTGGCGTGCCTTTCGACGCTGGCTGCCTCCCCGGCGCGGGCGCAGGCCCCTGCCCCTTTCCTCGGCGCCGTGCCGGTGCCGACCTGCCAGCATGGCGACCGCCCGGAAACCGGCCTCGACGGCCAGCTCACCCCGGCCGAACGCGCCAGCGGCGCCTCGACGCGTCCGTACAACTGCAACCTCGCCATCGTCGGCGAATACGCCGGCCAGGGCGCCGGCCACCAGCTGATGTGGTACGGCCATTGCGCCTACGTCACCACCAACGGCTTCGAGGCGGGCCAGAAAGGCGTGCCGCCCCTGATCGATCCCGGCATCCAGGTGCTGGACGTCTCGAACCCGCATGCCCCGCGCTACGTCACCCACCTGGACGATCCCGCCTCGCTCTATGACTGGGAGGACGGCTCGGTCAACCCGCGGCGGGCGCTGCTCGGCAGCGCCGAGAGCTGGACGGGCGCCGGGCCGCAGCCGGCGGTGTCGTTCTATGACATCTCGCACTGCGCGCACCCGCGGCTGCTCTCGAGCGTGCAGATCCCGGACCCGAACCTGCAGGCGCACGCGGGCAACTTCGCGCCGGACGGCCGCACGTACTGGATCACCGTCTGGACGAAGCGCCGGCTGGTCGCCATCGATGTCTCCAATCCCCGCAAGCCGAAGGAGCTGCTGGACTGGGCTTTCCCGGGCGACCAGCCCGGTGGCGCCGGTGCGCACCAGATCTGCCATCGCATCTCGCTGAACCAGTTCACGGTCGACGGCCATCCCCCCGGCACGCTGCTCTTCTGCGGCGTGGTCGGGCACCTCGTCCACGCCGGCGACTTCACCTCCGGCAACGGCCTCGTCATCTACGACGTGAGCCAGGTGCAGGACCGGCGGCCGCATCCGCAGATCAAGGTCCTCGGCTCGCTGTACTGGAAGGATGGCGACATCGGCATCGAGCCGGACCTCGCGTTCATCGGCGGCACGCCCTACCTCGCCGTCGGCGACGAATGCGGCTCCGGTGGCTGCGTCTACCCGCAGGGCGCGATCGCAGCCTGCAAGGCCGGGCTGCCGCCCTACGGCGTCGAGCGGCTGATCGACATCCGTGACCTCGCCAAGCCGCGGCTGGTCTCCGAGCTGCGGCTCGGCGTCGACAACCCGAAGAACTGCGCGCTGACGGAGCACGACATCACCGCCAGCATGGGCGGCTACGGCTACAGCGTGCACGACTGCACCTTCGACAATCCCAGGGACGCGAAGCTCCTCGCCTGCTCCGCCCACCAGGCCGGCGTGCGGGTCTTCGACATCCATGATCCGGCGAAGCCGCGCGAAATCGCCTACTTCAAGGGCCCGGCCCCGGCCAACCCGGCGGAGATCGACCCGGCTTCCCTGCTCAACGCGTTC
>JAJYPJ010000030.1 GCA_021795435.1 Pseudomonadota bacterium | reverse complement strand
TCGAACACGTCCGCCGCGCCCTGCTCGAGGGTCCCCGACAGCAGAAGACGGCCAGCGGAAATCGCGAAGCCGCCTGACGCAAGCGATCGGCGCGCCCGACACCGCTGACGGCGCGCCCGGCAAATCGCTCTCGACGCCCCTCGGCCCGTGCGCAGCGCGACCAGGGGGGAGTGTCATGCGCGCGCCCCCCTGGTCGCGCTGTGCGCCTGCGAACCCGTGGAATTGCGCCCCCGCGCCGCGCCGCTGCTCGGGCAGTGGATGCGCTTGCACGACAAGCCCCGCTAACCCATTATTCCCTTTATCGCGATATGGCGATATAGAAGCAGGACCCCGCGCATGCCCGCTCCACACCGCGCCGTTTCCTTCGAGTTCTACCCACCCAAGACCCCGGAGCAACAGGCGCAGCTCCAACGCACCGCGACCCGCTTGAAGGCCCACGCGCCTCGTTTCGTGTCGGTGACCTTTGGCGCCGGTGGATCGACGCTCAACTACACCCCGGAGACCGTCCGGACGCTCCGTGCCACCCACGGCCTGGACGCGGTGCCGCACCTGTCCTGCATGGGAGGATCCCGGGGCGAGATCGCCGCCTTGCTCGAGCACTATCGCGAGTTGGGTTGCACGCGACTGGTCGCCCTGCGGGGAGACTTGCCTTCCGGCATGGCCACGCCCGGCGATTTCCGCCACGCCGCGGATCTCGTCCGGTTCATCCGCGGCGAGCATGGCCGGCATTTCCACATCACCGTGGCGGCCTACCCCGAAACACACCCGCAGGCCGAGGATGCCCAGGCCGACCTCCGGCATTTCGCCGCGAAGATGAATGCCGGTGCCGACGCCGCCATCACGCAGTACTTCTACAACGCGGACGCCTACGTCCACTTCGTGGACAACGTGCGCCGGGCGGGCGTGACGGCGCCCGTGATCCCCGGCATCATGCCGATCTCCAACTTTTCCCAACTGCGTCGTTTTTCCGAGCAATGCGGCGCCGAGATCCCTCGCTGGATGATGCGGCGCATGCTGGCCTTCGGAGACGACCTCGAAAGCCTGCGCGAGTTTGCCGCCGACGTCGTCGCGGCGCTGTGCCGGCGGCTGCTGGAGGTTGGCGCGCCCGAACTGCATTTCTACACGTTGAACCTCGCGCGACCGACCGAGTCCGTACTGGAACGCCTGCGCTGAGTGCACGCCGCTAGACTGGGCGCATGTCCTGTCGCAGGCTCGAACCACCGAAGGCCCTCCTGCTCGCCTTCCTTGCTTTCCTCGGGCCTGTCCCGTGGGCCCAGGCCCTCCCGGCGCTGGAGCCGCAGCCGGTCTACCGCTGCGTCGGGCCGGACGGCAGCACCATGTTCAGCGGCACGCCCTGCTCGGTCGACACCCTGGCGCGGCAACCTCCACCGATGGCGGACGCAGATTCCTCACCGGTGCACGTCTGCCCCCTGGATGCCGGGGAGCTGGACGCCCGGGTGACCACCGCGTTCCTGGATCAGGACATCAACCAGCTGTCCGGTCTCATGCTCTGGCAGGATTACAGTCCCGGGGCGGCCCTGGCGGACATGCGGACCCTGGCGACCGCCATGCGCGCCGGGCTGGCGGGAGTGGCCATCGAGCGGGCGGAGCCGCCGCCGGCGGCTGCGGCAGTCGGCCCGTGGAATGCACCGGTGCCGGAGGCAGCATTCCGCCCCGCGACCGGATCGTCCTCGAGCATCCCGGTGCAGTTGCAGGTGCGCCTGCAGGATGGCCGCTCGGTCGCATTCGGAATCGTCAGCGACCATGGATGTTGGTGGCTGGAGCCCTGACCCGTCGATCCCCGCCTACGCGCGCTGGAATCGCGGCAGCAGCTCGTTGAGCGCGGCCAGCCGCGCGAGCGGGTCGTCGAGTTCGAGCATCGCTTGGCGCTCACCGGACGAGAGCGGCAGCAGTTCCGACAGGCGCATGCCGACCCAGGACGCATCATCCAGTTGTGGCGCGTCGAATGGCTGGACAAGATCACTTGCGAATGCCGTCAGCAGCCGATCCAGGATGGTCGCCAGAAGACCGTATTCGGGCGGCAACGGCGAGGCAGGCTCGTCCGGCCACAGCGCGATGTCCGCACGCAGCTGACCATCGCCGCGCACGCGCGTACGCGCAACGCGGAAGCGCTGCCCGCCTTCGATGCGGATGCCCAGCAGGCCGCCGTCCAGCGCGAAGAAGTCGCGGATATGGGCCAGCGTACCCACGGCCGCCGGCGTGGCCGGCGCTCCAGACTCCGCTCCCTGCAGGATCTGGTTGACCCCGAACGGCCGGCCGTCCCGCGTGCATTCACGCACCAGATCCACATAACGGGGTTCGAACACACGCAGATGGGCCCGACCGCCCGGGAAAAGCACGGTCGATAGAGGAAACAGCGGAAGGTCATCCATGGGCGGCGGCACGCGCCCAAGTGTAACAACCGCGGGCCGGGCTGCCGCGAAGGCGTCGCCGCCAGCGGCGACGCCTTGAACCCGGCGGCTGCCGGGTCGTCAGCCGCCGCGGACCACCAGCAACGCGAGCCCGTAGGCCGGCAGCGTCACGTTCAGCGTGTCACGCTCGATGGGCAAGACCCGCGGCGGATCCAGCCTTCCCGCTTCCCGCAGACGCGCGATTTGCGCGCGCGTCGGGTTCGCGGGACGTCCCATGGCGTCGTAAAGACGCATCACATCGCCATGATGGCGCCCCACGCGCCACAGCTCCGCATAGGCTCCTTTCGGCAGATGGTCGAAATGCACTTCGAAGTGGCGGGGAGCACCGACCGGCACTGCATCCACGTATTGCGCGGTCTTGCCGACCGGCCTCGCGTAATTCCAGAGAGCTATCGCGAGCGTCCCGTCCCGGCGGCGCGTGGCGATGACCTCGGGGGCGTCGACGGGCAAGCGGGTGCGACCCAGCTTGTGCAGCAACGCGAAGGCGTTGAATGCCGGCTTGCGGATCCCGAACTCCGCCACCAGCCCAAAACCGCCATAGAACGGGGTGCGGATCACGCCCTGCTCCTCGAAAACATCCGAGAAGCTCCAGTAACTCATCATCGCGACCTTGTCGGCGCACTGCGCGATCGTGCCCGCCAGCCAGGGCCCCATGAAGGCCGAGTCGGTGATGTTGGGCAGGTTCATGTAGGTCGCGTTGTATTCGCTGAAGATCAGGGGCACGTGCGGATAAGGCGAAGCCGCAATCTCCCGATGGACGTTGTCCACCGCCCGGCAGACCATTTGCGCCCGGGGTATCTGCTCATGGGTGTGGAAGACGTTTGCCGCCGTGTCGTCGCCATATACGTGCGTGCTGACGAAGTCGACCGGCACATGGTGCTTCCAGGCATGCGCCAGGAAATCGGGCACCCAGGCAGCCTGGGCGGTCGCCGGGCCCCCGACGCGCAGCAGCGGGCTGACGGACTTCAGCGCACGCGCCGTGTGGTCATAAAGCTTGAAGTAGGTGGCCTGCCGCGGCTTGCCGCTCCAGAATCCGAGGTTCGGCTCATTCCAGACCTCGAAGTACCAGCTCGACACCTCACGGATGCCATAACGCGAGACGAGGTGCCGCGCGAACGCCCGGATCATCGCGTCCCAGGCACGGTAGCTCTTGGGTGGCGATGTGACCGGGCGATACCAGAAGCCGTTGGTGTCATGGGGATCGGCGGCCAGTGCGGGCGGCATGAACCCCAGTTCCACGAAGGGCTTGATGCCCCGTGCCAGCAATCCGTCGTAGATCTGGTCGACATACGAGAAGTTGTAGACGGGGTGGCCGTCCGCGCCCCGATGGAACAAGCCGACACCGCGGTCGAAGATGCCGTGCATGCGCACGTACCGGAAGTCGGTGGCGCCCGCCACCATCGACAGGTCGCGACGGTACGCTGCGCGCAACGCCAGGATGGCCCGTCCGGAACCGAACATGCGCTCCCAGGTATGCGGGAAAGGGGTCCCGGCGACACGGGTGTCGATCCGCACCACCGTCGTGGTCGCTCCGGAACCGGAAGACGGATGGGCCCCTGCGAAACCGGGTGCCGCGACCAATGCCAGCGGCAGCAACACCGCGACGAGCAGCCCGCGCCAATGCGGCTGCAGCCGATCAAATCGATACATGAAACCTCCACGACCATCCTCCCGGCCAGGCGCCGGGCCGCACGTTGGATGCCTGACGGCACCATTGGTTCATCGTTCCGTAGCCGAATTGCGAAGTTGCCCCAGAAATGCCTTCCGCCAAGCCGTGATGTCGTGGCGTTCGATGACCTCCATGGCGGCCTGCCAACGCTCCCGCCGCGCTTCCAACGGCATGGCCAGGGCGCGGTCGAGCGCCCTCGCGACGGCCAGATGGTCGCGCGGGTTGACCGTCAGCGCGACGTCCAATTGCTGGGCGGCTCCCGCGAACTCGGATAGTACGAGGACGCCGGGATCCTCGCCATCCTGGCTCGCGAGATACTCCTTGGCCACCAGGTTCATGCCATCGCGCAACGGCGTGACCAGGCCGACGCGCGCCAGGCGGTAATAGCCACAGAGGGTGCCATGCGGGTAGGCGCGGTTCACGTAGCGGATGGGTACCCAGTCGGGATCCGCATGGCGCCCGTTGATATGCCCTGCGATCCGTTCCAATTCGCGCCGTATCGCCCGGTACTCCGGCACTTCGCCGCGGGTGGTCGGCGCGATCTGCAGCAAGGAGACCCGGCCACGCCAGTGGACGTGGTGCTCGATCAGCTGCCCGAAACTCTGGAAGCGTTCGGCCAGTCCCTTGGAATAGTCGAGCCGGTCAACGCCGACGATCAGGCTTCGCTCGCCCAGGCTGGCGCGCATGCGCTTGAGCGCCGCGCTGCTGCGCGCGCGCTGCGCTGCCTGCCGGATCGATGGGACGTCGATGCCGATGGGGAACGCGCCCATGCGCGTTGCGCGCCCCTCGGGAAGTTGCAGCGTATCGGCATCCGCGCGGAGCGGTCGGGCGCCCAGCACGCGGGTGAAGTAATCGCGCAGCCCGTCCAGGTCATGCGGGCTCTGTACGCCCAACAAGTCGTAGTCAGCCAGCGTGCCGAAGAGTTCGCGATGCCCGGGCATGTACTCGAGCAGCGCCGCCGGCGCGAGCGCGGTGTGGAGGAAAAAGCCCATGCGTTGCCGACAGCCCAGCCGGCGCAATTCCGTCGCCAGCGGGATGAGGTGGTAGTCGTGGATCCAGATCAGGTCGTCCGCGCGCAACCGCGGCTTCAGGGCGCGCGCAAGGTTCCGGTTGACGTCCCGGTAGACCTGGTAGTCGGCCTGGACAAAATCCATCAAGTCGATGCGATCGTGCAGCAGCGGCCACAGGACGCGATTGGCGAAGCCCACGTAATAGCCCGCATGCGCCGCCCGGTCCAGGTCCACCGTGAGATAGCCGATCCCGTCGCGTTCGCCATATTGGGGCTCCGCGACACCCTCCGCGATGCGCCCGCTCCAGCCAAACCACAGGCCGCCATGCTCGGCGAGCGCCGCCCGCAGCGCGACCGCGAGGCCTCCCGCACGCGTTTCCTCGGGCAGCGCCACGCGGTTGGATGCCACGACGAGGCGGCTCAAAGCGCCTCCTCCCAGCTGCGCGAAAGCCGCATGGCGGCATTGATGAGCCCGACCATCGAATAGGTCTGCGGAAAATTGCCCCATAGCGCACCGGTCTTGGGGTCGATGTCCTCCGACAGCAGGCCCAGCCGGGTCCGATGATCCAGGATGTTCTCGAACAGGCGGCGGGCCTCGTCCTTGCGACCCATGCCCGCCAGCGCGCCGATGTACCAGAACGTGCACAGCGTGAAGCTGGTCTGGGGCGTCCCGAAGTCGTCCTGATGGCGATAGCGGAAGATGTAGTCGCCCTCGCGCAGGTCGCGACCGATGGCATCGACCGTGGCCATGAAACGGGGATCGTCATAGGCGATGAATCCCAGCTCGGCCAGCGGCAGCAAGCTGGCATCCAGATGGCGTCCCCCCTTGTGGGCGACGAGGTGGCCCAATTCGGCATCGTAGGCCCAGGCCAGGATGCTCTCGCGCAGGCAGTCGGCACGCCCGCGCCAATGCTGCTCGCGCGCGTCGTCGCCCAGCACCCCGGCTATGCGCGCCAGGCGGTCGCATCCGACCCAGGCCATGGCGGCTGTATACGTATGCACGTGCTTGCCGCCGCGGTACTCCCACAGGCCCGCATCGGGCTGCTCGGCGTTGGCCCACGCCTGTTCGCCCAACTGTTCGAGCTTGTCGAAGACATCACGATCGCCGACCCGGCGAAGACGCTGGTCGAAAAAGATCTGTTCGGCAGCGAGAATGAGCGAGCCGTAGATGTCGTACTGCCGTTGCTCCCACGCCAGGTTGCCGATTCGCACGGGACCCATGCCGGAAAATCCCGAAAGCGCCTCGGCCTGATGTTCCTCGAGCTGGTCCTCGAACGTCACGCCGTAGACCGGATTGAGCTCTCCATTGGCGCTGATGAGATTGAGCATGAAGCCCAGGTACTCCTCCATGCTTCGCGTGGCGCCGAGACGGTTCAGTGCACGCACCACGAAGGCCGCGTCGCGCAGCCAGCAATACCGGTAGTCCCAGTTGCGTCCGCTGTCCGGCGCCTCGGGGATCGAGGTCGTGGGCGCCGCGATGATCGCGCCCGTGCTTTCGAATTGGCACAACTTGAGCGTGACCGCCGCACGGATCACGGCTTCCTGCCACTCGAACGGCACCGACAGATAGCGCGTCCACTGGTGCCAGTAGTCCAGCGTCTGCGCCAGATGGTGCTCGAGCAACTGCGCGGGCGCATCGTCGGGGGTCTCGTCCGGTCCCCAAATGAAATGGAATCCCCGATCGAGGATGAAGGGCAGCTCGCGCCGGATGAAGGGCACCGGCAAGTCCGACGTCAGCCGCATCGTCTGGGCGCCAAGCAGGTAACGGATGTGGTTGCTGCCACTGGTGGTGGACGGGATGCTGGCGCCCAGTCCATCGAGCGGCCGAAGGCGAATCTGGACGCGCGGCCGGCCGCTGATCGGGCGCACCCTGCGCATCAGCATCACCGGATGATAGATGCGGCCGCGCTGCCGGAACCGGGGCGCGAAGTCGGTGATCTCGACGCCCTGCCCCTTGCGATCGAACAAACGGGTGACCAATACGGCCGTGTTGCGCTCGTAGGCCTGCTCGGCCCGATCAAAATCCTCCAGCTCGATGGACCAGGAGCCGTGGCCCGCGTGGGCAGGGGACAACAGGGCGCAGAACGTCGGATCGCCGTCGAACTGGGGAAAGCAGCCCCAGACGATGCTGCCGTGCGGGTCGATCAGCGTGGCGATGCTGCAGTTGCCAATCAGCCCGTATTCGAGCGAGTGCCCGTTCATCGATTCCTCCTTGGTCATGGCCCAATTCCCGGCCGCCCCATCCGCGGACCCGGGCGCGCCAGTTCCGCCAGCCATGCCCGCACGGCGCCCGGGCAGGCAAGGACATGGGTGGCCGAACCGGCAACGCGCGAGCCCACCGCGACGGCGATCCCGCCGGCATCGCGCACGGCCTTGAGGGCCGGCGTATCCGTATGGTCATCGCCGACATACACCGGGCGGCGCCCGGCAAAGGCGGGCTCACGCATGAGCGCGCGGACGGCAACCCCCTTGTCGGCGAGGGCCGGCTTCAACTCGCACACCTCGTAGCCCTCAAGCAGCACGTATCCGGGCAATGAGGCGGCCAGCGCGCTTGCGGCAACGCGCATCGGTCCCATCTGGGCCGGCGCCTCGCGGCAGTGCAATGCGACGGAGGGTCCCTTGTACTCGACACGGACGCCCCGCAGGTCCGCGGCGACGCGGTCCGCGGCGCCATGCAGTCGCCGGGTCTGCTCGGCGTCTTCCTGCCAGAGCTGCTCGTGGCGCCCGTCGGCATGCAGGTGCTCAAGACCGTGCAGGCCGACGTACTCGAGGGGAAGCGGCGCGAACAGCCTCGCAAGATCGCTCGTCCGCCGGCCGCTGACCAGGGCCAGCGCGCCATCGAGCGCGCCGGCAAGCCAACCGAGGTGCATGTGCAAGAGCGTGTCGACACGCACGAGTTCGGGGCGCAGTGCGAAGTCGAGCAGCGTGCCGTCGACATCCAGCATCAGCGCCCATCGCTCGCCCGGGGCCGGCAACGACGGCGGGCCGAGCTCCGGTCGATCGTCGGTCACGCCGCTCACGCCGGGACATCGACGGGCGACGGCCGCCGCCCAGCAGCCGGGTGATCCGTCCACTCGCCGCGGAAGCGCGGAAGGCAATCGGGATAGTTCCGCTGCAGGAAGTCGACCAGTCCCTCGCGAACCGCACAGCGCAGATTCCACGCGCGCGACGAATCCGCGGCGCTGACCAGAGCGCGAATCTGCACCGCCCTTTCGTTGGCGTCCGTGACCACCAGGCCGACGACGCGTCCATCCCAATCCGGGGTGATGCGGCAGAGCCGCTCGAGCTCCGCCCGCAGGGGCGGCATCGGCGTGCGGTAGTCGACCCACAGATACACCGAGCCCAGCAGTTCCGCGCTGGTGTGCGTCCAGTTCTGGAAGGGATTCTCGATGAACCAGGTGAGCGGGACGATGAGCCGGCGCTGATCCCAGATGCGCACGACCACGTACGTGCTGGTGATTTCCTCGATCCGCCCCCATTCCCCCTGCACGATCACGACGTCGTCCAGGCGCAGCGGCTGGGTCAGTCCGAGCTGCAGCCCGGCAAGCAGGTTGGTCAACACCGGACGCGCGGAGACGCCGACGACGATCCCGGCAATGCCGGCCGACGCCAGCAGACTGGCGCCCAGCGCACGCGCTGCGGGAAAGGTCATGAGCATGACGCTGGCACCGAGCGTGACGACGACAATGCGGGCAATGATGACCAGCACGCGCGTCTGCGTCTGGATGCGGCGGTCCACGAGGTTGTCGGCAGCGGTCCCCGGATGGCGTTCGCGCACGAGCGCCTCGGCGACCGCCAGCGCGCGCAGCGCCAGCCAGCAGAACGCTGCGACCAGCGCCAGCGCCCAGGCGTGGCGAAGCGAGGTGGCGAGAGGCGGCGAGACGGGGGCGCGATCCATGCCGACGCCGAGCGCCATCAGGTAAACCAGCGGTTCAACGGCCGGCCACAACCGGTGGACGAACCCGGCCCATGCGCCGTGGCGACTCGCCTGGCGCAACAGCCACGCCGCCAGGCGGTTGATGAACAAGGCCGCGACCAGCAAGACCACCACCGGAATGGCGGCCGCAGCCGCAACGCCCAGGCGATCGATGATCATCGACGGTCCTTGCGTGCGGGTCTCCAACCATAGCCCGCGAGGCGGCGTGGCACAACCCGCGCAACACTGCGTTCCCGGTCAGCGGCCCTTCGCGAAGCGCCTCGGGGCATGGTCGAAATCGCCGTTGGACATGAAGACCACATGGTCCCCCGGCGCCGCGCGCGTGGCGAGCCGGTCGAGCAGGCCGTCGACATCCCGCGTCGCCTCGCCTCGCCCCCCGAGGGCGTCGATGACCGGTGCCGGATCCCAGCGCAGACCCGGCTTCGCCAGCAGCAGAACCGCGTCGGCGTCGGCGAGCGACGGCGCGAGGGCTGCCGCGTGCGCGCCGGCGCGCATCGAATTCGAACGCGGTTCCAGCACGGCGATGATGCGCCCCCGGCCCACGCGCGCGCGAAGACCGGCCAGCGTGGTGGCGATGGCGGTCGGATGATGCGCGAAGTCATCGTAGATGCTGATGCCGTCGCGGACAGCCAGCAGCTCGAGGCGCCGGCGCACGCCGCGGAAGCTGGCCAACGCGCGCACCATCGCGGCGGTCTCGCAACCGGCCGCCGTCGCGGCCGCCAGCGCCGCCAACGCATTCATGACATTGTGGCGACCCAGCATCGGCCAGCGGACGGTCCCGACCGGCACGCCGGCACGGGTCACGTCGAAGACGCTTCCGTCCGACTCGACGAGATGCGCGCGCCACTCACCCGCCGTGATGCCGAAGCTTTGCACCGGCGTCCAGCAACCCATCGCCAGCGTTTCGGCGAGCCGCGGGTCCTCGGCGTTGACGACCAGCGTGCCCGCCGCCGGGACGATCCGCACCAGATGGTGGAACTGCCTCTGGATGGCGGCCACGTCAGGGAATATGTCCGCATGGTCGTACTCGAGGTTGTTGAGCACGGCGATGCGCGGGTGGTAGTGCACGAACTTCGAGCGCTTGTCGAAGAACGCCGTGTCGTATTCGTCTGCCTCGATGACGAACGGCGCATCCGGCGCGCCCAGGCGTGCCGAATGCGCGAATCCCAGGGGCACGCCACCGATCAGGAATCCGGGCGCCCGTCCGGCGGCGTCCAGCAGGTGTGCAAGCAGCGCGGTGGTCGTCGTCTTGCCGTGCGTGCCGGCCACGGCGACCACGGGGCGGTGGCGCAGGACCGTTTCACCCAGCCACTGCGGGCCCGAGGTGTAGTCGAGACCAGTGTCCAGCAGATACTCGATCGCCGGATTGCCGCGGGCCAGCGCGTTGCCCACCAGGACCCGATCGGGAGCCGGGCGGCCCGCATGCGCTTGCAGGGCCGTCGCGTCGTAGCCTTCGTGCAGCGCGATGCCCAGGGCCTCGAGCTGGTCGCTCATCGGCGGATAGACGTTGGCGTCGGAGCCCTCGACGGCATGTCCCATTTCGCGCGCCAGCGCCGCGACGCCACCCATGAAGGTCCCGCAGATACCCAGGATATGCAGGCGCATCGGCGGCGAAGTCAGCGCGAGACGGCGGCCCGCGCCGCGCCCAGTGCGGCCATGATGCGCGCGAACACCTCGTCCAATGCTCCTACGCCATCGACCAGGCGGAGGATCCCGGCCCGGGTGTAATGTTCGGCAACCGGCGCCGTTTGCTCGGCATAGACCTCGAGGCGCTTGCGCACCGTCGCGGGATCGTCATCCGCGCGTCCCTCCGCCTTGTGGCGCAGTTCGGTGCGGGCGATGATGACGTCGCTGGGCACGCGGAGCTTCACCACCGCGTCCAGCGGTTGGCGCATGCGCGCCAAGAGCGCATCCAGGGCCCGCACCTGCTCCAGGTTGCGCGGATACCCATCCAGGATGAAGCCGGTGCGCACGTCGGGTTGCGCGAGCCGCTGCTCGAGCATGCCGAGGACGATGTCATCGGAGACGAGATGCCCCGCCTCCATCACGGCCTTGGCCTTCAGGCCGAGGGGAGTCCCGGCGGCGACCGCCGCACGCAGCAGGTCACCGGTGGATATGTGCGGCACCCCGAGCGCGGCCTTGAGCCGCGCTGCCTGGGTGCCCTTGCCCGATCCGGGCGCGCCGAGGATTACCAGTCGCATGGGATTCCTTGTGCGATGCGGCCCTTGCAGGCCCCCGCTATGCTTGTCTCTTGTCTCCGAAGCTTGCGGCCCCCAGCCGCCCGAGTCAAACCCGAATCCATCCTGTCCCCTGGAGTCCCCATGGCCGGCAAGCTCCTTTACGCCCAGTCCGGTGGCGTCACCGCCGTCATCAACACGACCGCCGCATCCGTCCTGGCCACGGCGCGCGAGCATGGTGTCCGCGTCTACGCGGCCCGCAACGGCATCCTCGGTGTCCTGCGCGAGGACCTCATCGACACGGGCCGGGAATCGCCGGCCGCGGTGCGCGCCCTCGCGCATACCCCGGGCGGGGCGTTCGGGTCCTGCCGATTCAAGCTCAAGCCGCCGGAAGCGGATCCGGCCACCTACACGCGCCTGATCGAAGTAATGGCCGCTCACGATATCCGCTATTTCCTCTACAACGGCGGCAATGATTCGGCCGACACCACCCTGAAGATCTCCGCCTTCGCGCGGCGAAGCGGCCAGTCGCTCGTGTGCGTGGGCGTCCCGAAGACGGTCGACAACGATCTGGCGGTCACTGACTGCAGCCCGGGATTCGGCTCCGTGGCCAAATACACCGCGCTCGGCGTCCGCGAGGCCAGCCTGGACATGGCATCGATGGCCGAGACCTCGACGCGGGTCTTCATTATCGAGGTCATGGGCCGCCATGCCGGCTGGATCGCGGCCGCGGCCGGTCTGGCGGGAACGGGTCCGGATGACGCCCCGCACGTGATCCTGTTCCCGGAACGACCATTCGATGAAGCAGGTTTCCTGGCCAGGGTGAAGTCGACGGTCGATCGCGTCGGCTTCTGCACCGTCGTGGCATCCGAAGGCGTGCGCAACGGCAACGGACAGTTCCTCGCGGAGTCGGGAACCCACGACGCCTTCGGCCATGCCCAGCTGGGCGGCGTGGCCCCGCTGTTGGCGGAAATGGTCAAGCGCAAGCTGGGCCTCAAGGTGCATTGGGCGGTGCCCGACTACCTCCAGCGGTCCGCGCGCCATGTCGCCTCGGCCACCGACGCGGCGCAAGCCGCTGCCGTGGGTCGCGCAGCCGTCGAGTTCGCGCTCGCCGGCCGCAACGGCACCATGCCGGTGATCGAACGGACCCGCAGCGCCCCGTATCGCTGGCGCATCGCCGCCGCACCGCTGTCGAAGGTGGCCAACCACGAGAAGAAACTTCCCGGCAGCTTCATCCGTCGCGACGGTTACGGCATCACGGCCACCGCGCGTGCGTATTTGGCCCCGCTGATCCGCGGCGAGGCCTATCCGCCCTACCGGTCGGATGGCCTGCCGGACTACGTGACGCTGAAGAACGTCGCGGTGGCCCGTCGGCTTCCTCCCTGGAAGCCGTGAGCGCGCGTGCAGTCGGCTCCGGCAGACCGCGCCGGGGGTCCATCGCCTAAAATGCGGGATTCACCCTAGCGGAGCGTGCCATGGCACAGACGTATCCCGAACTGATCTGGCACAACGGCCAGATCAAGCCCTGGCACGAGGCCACCACGCACGTGATGGCGCACGCCATTCACTACGGATCATCGGTTTTCGAAGGCATCCGCAGCTACAAGACGCCTGCCGGTGCATCGATATTCCGGCTGCAGGACCATCTCAAGCGACTGTTCCACTCGGCGAAGATCTACACCATGGCGATGCCGTGGGACCTGGCGACGCTGGGCGCCGCCTGTCACGAGGTCCTTCGCGCCAACAAGCTGGACGCCGCCTACATCCGCCCGGTCGCATTCCTGGGCATGGGTGGCTTTGGCCTCTCCGCGGACTGCCCGACCGAGGTCGCGATTGCAGCGCGATCCATGGGGGCCTATCTGGGCGACGGCGTGCTCGAGAAGGGGATCGACGCCTGCGTCTCGAGCTGGCAGCGCCCCGCCCCGAATACCATCCCGGCGGGCGCCAAAGCTGGCGGCAACTATCTGTCGGGCCAGCTGATCGCGCGCGAGGCGCGTCGGCTGGGGTTCGGCGAGGGCATTGCCCTCGCGCACAACGGTCTCCTCAGTGAAGGCGCCGGCGAAAATCTGTTCCTCGTGTTCGACGGCGTGCTGCACACCCCGCCTGTCGCCGCGGGCCTCCTGAACGGCATCACGCGACATACGCTGATGACGCTCGCGCGCGCGCACGGCATCGAGGTCGTGGAGCGCGACCTCCCGCGCGAATATCTTTATCTTGCGGATGAGGTCTTCATGTGCGGCACGGCCGCGGAAATCACGCCCATCCGCAGCGTCGATGGCCGCCCCGTGGGCAATGGCGGCATGGGTCCGCTGACGCGGCGGCTGCAGGGGCTGTACTTCGGCCTGTTCGACGGAAGCATCGAGGACCGATGGGGCTGGCTGGAGCCCGTCCAACGCTGATTCCCCGAGCCTCGCCCAGCCATCGCCTTGTGCATCAGGCGACGTCGTCGAGCCCGGAAAGATCGGGCTCGACGTGCAGGCGCTTGTGCATCAGCGGGCTCGTCGTCGTGTACTGCAGGTGCACCTTTTCCCCGGGGCTCAGCCGTTCCTTGATGGCAAAGGCTGCCAGGGCGGCTTCGTGGAAGCCCGAAAGGATCAGCTTCTTCTTCCCCGGGTAGGTATTGATGTCACCCACGGCATGGACGCCGGGAATGCTCGTCTCGAACCGCGCCGTGTCCACCGGGATCTGGTGCCGCTCCAGGGCGACGCCCCAGTCGGCGATGGGCCCCAGCCTCGGATGAAGGCCCCAGAACACCAGCAATTGCTGCGCATCCACGCGGGTGACCAAGCCCGCCCGCGTCTGGACGCGGACCGCGCTGAGCTGCGGCGCAGGGCCATCAAGACCGACCACCTCGCCCTCCAGGAACTGCATGCGGTGCTCGTCGCACAAGGCGCGCATGCGCGCCACGCTGGCCGGCGCCGCCTTGAACTTCTGCGAGCGGTGCACCAGCACCACGCTCGCCGCCGACTCCGCGAGCGTGAGCGCCCAGTCGAGGGCCGAGTCGCCACCGCCGGCGATCACGATCTCCTGGCCTGCCAGCACGGCGGCATCCCTGACCTGGTAGTGCAGGGCGTGGCCCTCGTAATCACTGGCCGCAGGCAGCGGCAGGCGTCGCGGCTCGAACGCACCCAGCCCCGCCGCAACCACTACCGCGCCGCAGCGCAGCCGCATGCCGGTGCTTGTGGCCAGCTCGAAGCGACCGTCGGCCTGCACGCGCAGTTGCGTGACTGTCTGCCCGAGATGGAATTGCGGCTCGAATGGCGCGATCTGCTGCTGCAGCCGCTCGATGAGCTCACGCGCGCCACACGCCGGCAGGGCCGGGATGTCATAGATCGGCTTGTCCGGATAGAGCTCGACGCATTGGCCGCCTGCCTGCGGCATGGCATCGACCAGATGGGCCTTCAGGCCCAACAGGCCCAGTTCGAATACCTGGAACAGGCCCACGGGGCCCGCGCCCACGATCACGACATCGGTCTCGACCATCCGCTCCACCCGCGACGACTGCGTAAACGCGCCATTATGCGGCGCCAGGCGCCGCGATGCAGGCTCAGACAGCCGCGGCGGCCGGTCGCGTCGACGGCGCGAGGTCAAACTCCAGGATCGCCACCGCGCCGCCTTCCGGCCGCGGCGCCAGCCGCACGCGCCAGCCGTAGAGGTCGCACAGGCGGCGCACGATGGCGAGTCCCAGACCGGCACCCGCCCCCTTGACGCCCTCACCGCGGACCCCGCGCTCGAACAGGTGTTCGGCATCTTCCGGCTTGACGCCGGGCCCGGAATCCTCGACCAGCACGCGCCCCTCCTGCACCCTCACGCGCACGTCGCCCTGCTGCGTGTACTTGAAGGCATTCCCGACCAGGTTCGAAAGCGCCACGGACACGACCGATGCCGGCGCGTGGACAACGAGTGGCGCCTCGACATCGAGGGAGACCTCGACCGGCTTGTTCCGCAGTTGCGGGCGTTGCAGTTCCAGCACGTCCGCGGCCGCCTTGGCGACGTCGGTCGTTTCGCCATCCGCGGGACCCTGCCGCTCGGCGCGCGAGAGCAGGAGCAACGCGTCGATGATTTCCCCAGCCTGGCGCCCCGCGCGCTCGATGCGCTTGAGGCGCTCGCGGACTTTCTCCCCGAGGTCGGGCATGGACAGCATCAGCTCGGTGGTGCTGGCGATCACCGCCAGTGGCGTGCGCAACTCATGGCTCACGTCGGCGTTGAACTCGTGGTCGCGCCGCACCATGCCGGTCAGGCGCTCGGCATATTCGTCCAATGCCCGCGCGAGCTCGCCCACTTCATCGTCGGCAAAATGCGGCGCCAGCTTCTGCAGCCCGCCGGAACGCCGGGATGCGCGCAGGCGCGTCGCCAGTTCACTGACGGGATGCATGACGCGCCGCGAGAGCCAGGACCCGATGACCACCGAGAGCGCCCCAAACATCAGTACCGCGACAATGAGCGCCACGAGCAGCTGCTGCTCGCCTTCGCGCTGGCTGCTGATGTCGTATCTCAGGAACGCCCAGTAGTTTTCACCGCGATAAACGGCCAGCTTGTAGGGAACGAGATGCCCGGCGCTGTCGCGTTCGGCGATGTCGTAGACACCGGTCTTGCTGTACTGCTGCCATTCGAACGGCACGTTCGGGAAGTGCCGGCGCGACGCGATGTACATCTTCACCAGCGGGAAGAAGAACAAGGCGTCCGGCGCGGGATTCTTGCGCTTGAATTCGACGAATCGATCGACCTGCTTCTGCAGCGTGTTGTTGATCAGCTGGTCTTCCAGGCGCGCACGCATGTAAACCGTGGCCACTGCAAACAGCGAAGTCAGCGCAAGCCCGAAGACGACGAACGAGATGAAGATCCGGCTTCGCAGCCTACGCCGTTGCTTGAGCATCCGTTTCGCCCATGCGGTAACCGATGCCGTGCCGCGTGTGGATCAGCGGCCGGGGGAAGGGCTTGTCGATCAGCTGGCGGAGGCCATGGATGTGGACACGCAGTGAATCCGAATCCGGCAACTCTTCGCCCCAGACGCGGTGCTCGAGCTCCTGACGGGTGACGACGGATGGACTGGCCTCCATGAGGGCCTGCAGCAACTTCAGCCCGATGGGATTGAGCGGGATGTCCTTGCCGGCCCGTGTCACGATCAGTGTGTCCAGGTTGTACGTCAGGTCCGCCACCTTGAGCACCCGGCTCTTGGGACCTTTGCCGCGCCGGGCCAGCACCTCGAGTCGCGCGCCCAGTTCCTGCAGCGCGAACGGCTTGGTCATGTAGTCATCGGCCCCACTCTCGAAACCGGTGAGCTTCTGCTCCAGGGCATCGCGCGCGGTCAGCATCAGCACCGGGGTCTGCTTGTGCGCCTCGTGGCGCAACTTCCGGCAAAGTTCGAGCCCGTCCATGCCGGGCAGGGTCAGGTCGAGGACAATCACGTCGAAATCGTGCACCACCGCAAGATGCAATCCGGTCACGCCGTCGCCGGCAAAGTCCACCACGTGGCCGCGCTCCTCAAGGTAGTCGCCGATGTTGGTCGCGATGTCGTTATTGTCTTCGATCACCAGCACGCGCATGCAGGATCCTCCCCCGGGCGCCGGCGCCCTCGCTGATGAAAGCTTACCGCACGGGGCTGGCGCGGGCGTCGGCAGGCACGAAGCGCCGCCCGCCAAGGCGAAGAAAAAGCCCGATGAGGCGCCGTTGGGGAAACCCGCCTCATCGGGCTCAAGCTACTGCCCCGATTACCGTAATCCGCAATGCCCGAGACCCAGGCGAGTTCGCACGATCACAGTGCTGCCTTTTTAGGCCGCGGCCGTTTAAAGGCCCGTTAAGTGCAGCGCAATCGGGCGTTAACAACGGACCATCGTCCAGCGCGTCGCCCGGCGTCCCCCACGTCCTGGGGAACGATCGGCGTCCAGGTCGCGAGGATAGGCGGGTGGGCTGGCATCATCGGCAACGGTGGCAAGCGGATGGGACGCCGTCTCGTCAGGCCGGTTTCTCCTGAACAGCGCGCCATGGCCAGCCGCCCGGGCCGGACCCTTCGACCGACGCAGGCATCCCCGGACCGGCCATCGGCGGCGGATGGGTCAAGCAGTGCCTGCGCGGGATGCACGCTGGATCGGGTCAACCGCCTTCCCCCCGGGGCGCTCGGCAATGACCTTGCCGGCCTTCCGGCGGGAGGCCGGATCCCGCACCTGGCCGTGCCGGTCCGGCTCAGGCGCGACGCCGTTGCCTCCGTTCCAGCAGCGCAATCACCGCCGCCGCGACGTCGACGCCGGAGGCGGCCTCGATCCCCTCGAGCCCGGGTGATGCATTGACCTCCAGCAGCAACGGGCCGCGCTGGGAGCGAATCAGGTCCACGCCCGCCACGTCGAGACCCAGCGTGGCCGCGGCCGCCAGGGCGAGGCGGCGTTCGGCGACGCTGAGCTTGACCGCTTCGGCGCTGCCGCCCCGGTGGAGATTGGCGCGGAATTCACCCGGCTGGGCGCAGCGACGCATGGCGGCAATGACCCTCCCGCCAACGACGAAGCAACGGAGATCACAGCCACCGGCCTCGCCGATGTACTCCTGCACCAGGAAATTCGCATACAGGCCGCGGAACGCCTCGATGACGCTCTGCGAACTCGATCGCTTTTCCGCCAGAACGACGCCCTGACCCTGCGAACCCTCGTTGAGCTTGATGACATGCGGCGGATCCCCCAGGAGCGAAAGCAGGTCGGCCGTGTCATCGGGGTTGTCGCCGAATGCGGTCCGGGGCAGGGGCAGCCCGGCCGCCGCGAGCAACTGCAGGGCGCGCAGCTTGTCCCGCGCCTTGAGGATCGCATCGGCGCCGTTGGGCGTATAGGCGCCCATCATCTCCAGTTGCCGCAGCACCGCCGTGCCGTAGAACGTGACCGCGGTGCCGATGCGCGGGATCACGGCATCGATGCCGTGCAGCGCCCTGCCCCGGTAGTGAAGGGCGAAATCCCCCGGGGCGATCCGCATGTAGCAACGCAACGGATCCAGCACGCGGACCTGATGGCCCCGCGCGCGCGCCGCTTCGACCAGGCGGCGCGTCGAGTACAGTCGGGTATTGCGCGAAAGGATAGCCAGCTTCAAGCGCGGGGCCCTGCGGCAATTGCAATCGCCCTGCGCGCGGGCGCGGGAACTGGAGCGGGTGAAGGGAATCGAACCCTCGTCAGTTGCTTGGGAAGCAACAGCTCTACCATTGAGCTACACCCGCGCTGGGGCGGCAGCTTACGCAGCGACCGTGGCGCCGGCAAGCCCGCGCCCGCAGCGCGGCTCGCGTTTATCGCACGCGCGGAACCGCGCGATCGTGCGCTGCGCCATGGCCCGTGCAGGACGCGTTCAGGCGAGCGCGTCAAAGTAGGCAACGTCCGGCGAGGCTGGCGCGGCATCGGCAACGGGTGCCCAGGCATGCGCGGCGGCCAGGAAGGAGCAGGCATGAAGAGCAAGCGCAAATTGCTGATGGCGGCCATGGGCTGCGGTCTCTGGCTTCTCGCGGCCTCGGCGTGGGCCCAGTCCACGGAGGCGGGGCCGCCCGACCGCGTGGCCAGGCTGGCGGTCATCGACGGCAGCGCGAACTTCATGCCGGCCGGTAGCCAGCAATGGGGCGATGCGTCGATCAACCGGCCCCTGGTCACGGGCGACAAGCTCTGGGTACCGACGGGCAGCCGGGTTTCGCTGGAGCTGGGGGGCACGGAAATCCGTCTCGACGGCGACAGCGGATTCGGTTTCCTCCACCTGGGCAACGACACCGCGCAGGCGCAGTTGACCTCCGGCACGCTGAACCTCAACGTGCGCCACCTTTACCGGGGCCAGGACTACGAGATTGATACGCCGACGCTGGCACTGGTCGTCGACCGGGTCGGCCAGTACCGCGTGGACATCGCGCCCGGTGGCAAGGGCACCCAGGTCACGGTATTCAGCGGGGAGGCCATCGTCTACGGGCAAGGTGGCGTGCAGCGCCGCGTCGTCGCCGGCAATTCGTATCGCTTCCTCGACCCCGGGCTGGCGCAGGTCGAAGTATTCCCGGTGCCGCGTCCGGACAGCT
>JAJYPJ010000092.1 GCA_021795435.1 Pseudomonadota bacterium | reverse complement strand
CGCGCGGCAGGGCCCCGGCGAGCCATGCGAGGTGCTCCGGAGCATGCGGGACGCGCTGCCGCATCAACGTGACGCCGGTGCCGGCGAGTTCGCGCTCGGCTTGCTCGAAATAGCGGCTGTCCGTCCAGAGCCCGGCGAAATCCGGGGTCACGACCAGCGTCCCCGCCGAGCCCGTGAATCCCGAGAGCCACTCGCGCGCCTTCCACCGCGATGGCAGGTATTCCGACAGGTGCGGATCGGCCGTCGGCACCAGGCAGGCGGCGGCGTGTTGGGCGTGCATGGCCGCGCGCAGCGCGACGAGGGGGGATGACGCATTCATGGGATGTCCTGCTCGCGGGAATGGGTGCCAGCCTGTAAAGTATGGCTTTCCCGGCGCAGTCACTTCCATGACTCCCCTGATTTTTGTCACCGGCGGCGTGGTTTCCTCCCTGGGCAAGGGCATCGCCTCGGCCTCCTTGGCGGCCATCCTCGAGGCCCGCGGACTCAGCGTCACGCTGATGAAGCTCGATCCCTACATCAACGTCGATCCCGGAACCATGAGCCCGTTCCAGCACGGCGAGGTGTACGTCACCGACGACGGCGCGGAAACGGACCTGGACCTCGGGCATTACGAGCGCTTCGTGCGGACGCGACTGTCCGGCAAGAATTCGATCACCACCGGCAAGATCTACGAGGCGGTCATCCGCAAGGAGCGCCGCGGCGACTACCTCGGGGCGACCGTGCAGGTCATCCCGCACATCACCGACGAGATCAAGCGCGTCATCGACGAGGCGACGCGCGGCTTCGACGTGGCCCTGGTCGAGATCGGTGGCACCGTGGGCGACATCGAGTCCCTGCCGTTCCTCGAAGCCATCCGCCAGTTGCGGATCGAGCGCGGCCCCGACAAGTGCCTGTTCATGCACCTGACCCTCGTGCCGTACATCGCCGCCGCCGGCGAGATCAAGACCAAGCCCACGCAGCACTCGGTCAAGGAATTGCGATCCATCGGCATCCAGGCGGACGTCCTGCTGTGCCGCTCCGAGCTGCCGCTGCCGGAGGGCGAGCGACGCAAGATCGCGCTGTTCACCAACGTCCCCGAGCGCGCGGTCATCAGCGCGGTGGACGTGGAAGTCATCTACGAGTTGCCCCTTTGGCTGCACCGGCAGGGTCTGGATGAGATCGTCGTGGAGCAGTTGCGCCTGCCCGCGCGCCCGGCCAACCTGGCGGAGTGGGAAGCGACGGTCGCCGCGGTCAAGCATCCGCGCGACAGCGTGCGCGTCGCCATCGTCGGCAAGTACGTCGAGCACAAGGATGCCTACAAGTCCCTCGGCGAGGCGTTGCGCCATGGCGGGATCAAGCAGGGCACCCGGGTGGAGCTGGTCTGGATCGACTCCGAGCGGATCGAGGCCGAGGGTGCCGACGCGGTGCTGGGTGGCGTCGATGCGGTGCTCGTGCCCGGCGGCTTCGGCAAGCGCGGGTTCGAGGGCAAGGTGCTGGCGGCGCAGTATGCGCGCGAGCGCAAGATCCCTTATTTCGGCATCTGCTACGGCATGCATGCGGCGGTCGTGGACTTCGCGCGCCATGTCGCCGGCCTGGAGGGCGCCGATTCCAGTGAAAACGACACCCGGACGCCGCATCCGGTCATCGCCCTGATCACCGAGTGGACGACCCCGGCCGGCGCCGTGGAGCGCCGCAGTCGCGAGTCCGACCTCGGTGGCACCATGCGCCTCGGCGCCCAGGAATGCCGGCTGGCCCCCGGGACCCTCGCCCGCGCGATGTACGGCCAGGACGTGATCCGGGAGCGCCACCGCCACCGCTACGAGTTCAACAACACCTACCAGCAACAGCTGGCCGATCTCGGACTGGTGATGGCCGGCCAGAGCCTCGATGGCCTGCTGGTCGAGATCATCGAACTGCCGGCGCAGCAGCACCCGTGGTTCCTCGCTTGCCAGTTCCATCCCGAATTCACTTCCACGCCGCGCGACGGGCACCCGCTGTTCATCGGCTTCGTGCGCGCCGCGCGCGAGCACAAGCTGGTGCGCGAGGCTCCGCGGCTGGCCGAGGGCCAGGTGGCATGAGGCTGTGCGGATTCGAGGCGGGCTTGGACCACCCGCTGTTCCTGATCGCCGGCCCGTGCGTGGTCGAGTCGATGCAGCTGCAACTGGACGTGGCCGGGCAGCTGAAGGAAATCACCCAACGGCTTGGCGTGCCCTTCATCTTCAAATCGAGTTTCGACAAGGCCAACCGGACGTCGGGCCGCAGCTTCCGGGGCCCGGGGCTCGAGGCCGGCCTCGCCGTGCTGGCCGAGGTGAAGCGGCAGATCGGTGTCCCGGTGCTGACCGACGTGCACGAGTACACGCCCATCGACGAGGTGGCCAGCGTCGTCGACGTGCTGCAAACGCCCGCTTTCCTCGTCCGCCAGACCGATTTCATCCACGCGGTCTGCTCCGCGGGGCGGCCCGTCAACATCAAGAAGGGCCAGTTCCTCTCGCCCTGGGACATGCGCGCCGTGGTGGAAAAGGCCAGGTCCACCGGCAACCAGCAGATCCTCGTGTGCGAGCGGGGCGCCAGTTTCGGCTACAACAACCTCGTTTCCGACATGCGCAGCCTCGCGGTCATGCGCGAGACGCAGTGTCCCGTGGTGTTCGACGCGACCCATTCCGTGCAGTTGCCTGGCGGGCAGGGCGACCGTTCCGGCGGCCAGCGCGAATTCGTCCCGGTGCTGGCGCGCGCGGCCGTGGCCGCCGGCGTCGCCGGCTTGTTCGCCGAGACGCACCCGGATCCGGCGCGGGCACTCAGCGACGGCCCCAATGCCTGGCCGCTGGCGCGGATGGCGGAACTGCTCGAAGTGCTGGTCGAGCTGGACCGCTGCGTGAAGCGGGCGGGCTTCATCGAATCCACTTTTTCATCCAACGACCGGACCGTGCAATGACCCGAATCCACAGCATCCACGCGCGCGAGATCCTTGATTCGCGCGGCAATCCCACCCTCGAGGCCGACGTGGTCCTGGAGGGCGGCGTCCGTGGCCGTGCCGCCGTACCGAGCGGCGCGTCGACGGGTAGCCGCGAGGCCGTGGAACTGCGCGATGGCGACAAGGCCCGTTACGGTGGCAAGGGCGTGCGCAAGGCCGTGGCCCATGTCAATGGCGAGATCGCTGGCGCGCTCCAGGGATTCGATGCAGCCGACCAGGCGGGGCTCGATCAACGCCTGGTGGCGCTGGACGGGACGCCCAACAAGTCAAGGCTGGGCGCCAACGCCACGCTCGGCGTGTCGCTGGCGGCATCGCGCGCCGTGGCCGCGGCCCGTGGCATCCCGCTGTGGCGCCATCTGGGCCGGGGCGCCGAGGCGCACCTGCCGGTGCCGCTGATGAACGTGATCAACGGTGGCGCCCATGCCGACAACACGCTCGACATGCAGGAATTCATGATCGTGCCGGTCGGCCTGCCGAGCTTCAGCGAGGCGCTGCGCGCCGGCGCCGAGACCTTCCACGCCCTCAAGGCGGTGCTGCACGCACGCGGGCTGTCCACGGCCGTGGGCGACGAGGGCGGATTCGCGCCCGATTTGCGTTCGCACGAGGAAGCGCTGGAGACCATCCTGGAGGCCATCCAGAAGGCCGGCTACCAGCCGGGCCGGGACATCGGCATCGCGCTGGATCCCGCGGCCTCCGAATTCTTCGAGGACGGCGTCTACCAGCTGCGCGGCGAGGGACGCAGCCTTCGCCCCGAACACATGGTCGAACTCTACGAGCTGTGGGTCGACCGCTATCCCATCGTGTCCATCGAGGACCCGATGTCCGAAGGCGACACTGCCGGGTGGAAGCAGATCACGCAACGCCTCGGCAACCGCGTGCAGCTGGTGGGCGACGACAACTTCGTCACCAACCCGGCGATTTTCCGGGCGGGTATCGACGCGGGCATCGCCAATGCCATCCTCATCAAGCTCAACCAGATCGGCACGCTCAGCGAGACGCTGGAGGCGCTCGCCATCGCGCGCGGCGCCGGCTATGCCGCGGTCATCTCGCATCGCTCCGGCGAGACCGAGGATACCTTCATCGCCGACCTCGCCGTCGCGTCGAGCGCCACGCAGATCAAGACGGGCTCGTTGTGCCGCAGCGACCGCATCGCCAAGTACAACCAGCTGCTGCGCATCGAGCAGGAACTGGGCGAGGCGGCCACCTACCGCGGCATGACGGCCTTCCCGCGCATGCACGGCTGACCGACGCGATGTGGCGCTGGCTGTCGCTGCTGCTGCTGGTGCTGGCCATCTTCCTGCAGTCGCGCCTGTGGTGGGGCGAGGGCAGCGTGCGCGAGGTCCGGGCCATGCGCGCCCAGGTCGCAGCGCAGCAGCAGCAGAACGAGGCGCTGCGCAAGCGCAATGCGCTGCTCGAGGCGGAAGTGGCGGACCTGAAGAACGGCACGCACGCCATCGAGGCGCACGCGCGCTCGGAACTGGGCCTCATCAAGCCGGGCGAGACGTTCTACCAGGTCGTTCCCGCGCAGCCATCCCGGGCGAGCAGTGCGAACCAGTGATCCGCCGGGCTACTGGTGCGTGGTGCCGGCGGCCGGGCAAGGCGCGCGCATGGGC
>JAJYPJ010000091.1 GCA_021795435.1 Pseudomonadota bacterium | reverse complement strand
CAATCAGGCAAGCGGTATCGTGTGGGTCTGTCCGATCTCCCACGGTGAGGCTGCCGCCCAGCGCGCCGGCGGCTTCCTCGTCACGCTGATGGGTGCCGGCACGCAAACGCTCGGCTCCGTCCAGGTCCATCGACTGCGCGGCGTAGATCCACGCGCCCGCGGCGCGCGGCGGGTTGAAAAGGTGCCGCCTCACATCCTCAATGAGGTGCTCGACATCATCGCCACGGCGACGGGAATGGCGATCTAGCTCGGATCTGAGTCTCACGCCCCACCCTCGCCGCCGGTTCCGGACCGGCGTTTCGGGCGGTTCGGCGCGCAGCGCCTGGCGATGGGTGACCAGCCTGCGGCTGTTGTAAAGCTCCTCGCGGTTCGGCGACCGGCGGTGCTGCGGCATCGCGATGACCCGCGCTGTCGCCACCGCGCCGAGGTCTCCCCGCGCGTCAGTGCCCCCACTCATTGGGGTACGCCCCTCCGGGCCGGTTTCAGCAAGAAGGCGCAGGCCTTCGCGCTCGAGGTTGATCGCCGCGTTGGCGTCGCGGTCGTGTTCGGCACCGCAGGCCGGACACGTCCAGCAACGCTGGCTCAGCCTGAGCGCCCTGTTGACCGCGCCACAGGTCGAGCCGGTCTTGCTCGATGGATACCAGCGATCGACGATGCTCAGCGTGCGGCCGGACCACGGGGCCTTTTGTCAGCCCCCTGGACCCGCGGGCGGGCTCCGAACGGAGCCCCCTCATCCGCGGCGTCAGCTTGGCTCCGGCGGCGAATTCAAGCCGTTCGCGCCGCAAGCCATGCCAAGGCGCCCCAGGGGTTCTGGGTGACGGCAACGCTGACGATGAACGCGAACGTGGCCAGCGCGCCGACAAATGCCCATGCGCGGATGCGACCGGTTCGCCCGTGATGCAGCGCGATCGCACCCAGGACGATGTAGACGGCCAGCAGCATCACCTTCACGGTCAGCCAGGCATTCACCAGTGGATACTCGTGGATGATCATCGTCAGCAGGATGGCCGCCACCAGCAACACGGTGTCGTTCGCATACGAGAAGTAACGGACGGCGGCATGGTCGAATCTGCGCCAGCCGGCCATGCGTCCGATGCCGCGCACAGCGAACAGCGTGCCGGAAATGGTGACCGCGCCCACGTGCAGGGCGAGAATCTCCGCAAACCAGGGGGCCAGGGTCATCGTCGCCCGCTCAACCCGGGCGACCGTCGCGGCGCGGCGTCAGGTAGATCCAACTGGCGCGCAGCGCCCATGGCAGGAATGCCAGCACCCAGCCGGTCGCGGTCAGCGCCAGCGCCCAGGGTCCGGCCCCATCGAGGGCATCGGCCACGCGCGCAATGGCCACCACCTGCACCGCGAGGAAGGTGAACCACGGGATCGGCCCCATGCGCAACGGCCGCCCGGAATGACCGTGGGTCACGCGCGTCACCATCGCCACCAGCATGGATCCGAAGAAGCCCACCGTCAGCGCATGCAACGCGGCCATGGACCACGGGCCGTAAGCATCCTCGCCCTGCAGTCCGGACACGGCCGCCAGGGCAAAGGCCAGCGGCAGCCAGGCGAAAGCCCCGTACAGCACGGCGAGCAATCCCGGTCGCGTCGCCTTCCACGGCTGCCAGGCGAGCCAGTGGCCCAGGAAGAGGATTGCGAGCAGCGCATCGACCGCGCCACGCGGCACCGGCCATGCCAGGGCATCGCACGCCAGATGCGCCAGAAGCAGCAGCCAGACCAGCGGCAGCGACCATGCCGGGCGCCGCACGATGTACCCGCGCACCACGTTGCCCGAGAAAAACGGCAGCATGCGGTGGATCACGCTGAAGAACACCGGCAGCAGGAACGCGTAGGTGCCGATGCGGATCGCGGCCACCGCGCAGGCGGCGGGAGCGCCGAGCAGGAATCCAAGGAACAGCATCAGACCCGCCGCCCCCGCCAGCAGCGCCAGCAGGATCGACACCGCCCAGGGATCCCGGCTCGCGGCGCCGCGCGCGACCCGCGCCAACTGCACGATGCCGTAGCTCCAGCCCGCCAGCATCAGGGCGAAGCCCGCGACCAGCAACGACCGCACGTCGAGCAGACCGACCAGTGCCACGAGATAGCCGCCGAATACGCCGGCGAAGACGGGCACGTAGGCGCTGCGACCCAGCTCCGGCACGCCGCTCCAACGCGGAAACACCGTCAGGCTGAACCCGAAGATGAAGGGGCCCAGCATGCCGTACTGTGCCAGCATGCCGTGCGCCCAGATGCCGGGCACCGGCGACGTCGGCCAGTGCACCCATCCAGCGGCGCCGGCGGCGAGCACCAGGGCCCACCAGACCATGCTCAACAGCACGCTGCAGGCACCGGCGAGAAACAGCAGGCGATGCGGCGCCGCGCTCAGCACCTGCAGGAGCGGAGGCTGGGATGGACGGGGGGTCCACTCCACGTGGATGCGCACGGGTTCCTGCATGTCGAGTCGTCGATCTGGGATGGTGCGGCCAGCATGCCATCACGTCCCTGGGATCAACTGATCCAGATCATGGAACCAAATCCCTCCTTCCCGTCCTGACGAATCCGGCTTGGATCCGTGAAATTTGTGTAACATCTGGGGAGGGGGCTGCTGCGTCGGTATTCCAAGCTATGGCACACGTGCCTGCTTACTCGCTGCCGCGGATCTACATCCGGACCGATGCCAGAGGCCGCGTCCCTTATTTCGATTTGCCGCCGCTTGCCGCCACCGGCCACAACGGCACCTACACCTACGAAGACCGCACAGTCGCGGCAGGCAGCCTGCCTCCCCACTCGTTCGATGAACATGTGCTGATGTTGCCGATCGGGCAGCACCCCGTCCGATTCCGGAGCCAACTCAACGGACGCGCGCTGACCGGATTCATCGAGCCGGAACGCTTCCGATTCCTCGCACGCGGCGACAGTCTCGCGACGACTTGGACCGCTCCGCTGCGTGGCTTGTTTCTCACGCTTTCGCCCGCCCTGTTCACACAGGTCCTGGGAAGTGAGATCGACAACCGCCCAGTCGAACTTGTCTCGAACGTCATGCCTCACGCCGATCCAGTGCTGGCCCATTTGCTCCACGTCATCCATGCCTATGCAAGCCATGGAGGCATCGCAGGGAAGCTGTTCGAGCAGTCGCTGCTGACCGCCATCGTCGCGCATGTACTGGTCCACTACAGCTCAGGCCATCGCAGCCTCGCGCACGGTCCAAGCTTGCCGCAATGGAAATTCCGGAAGCTGGAGACGTTCATTCACGAGCACATTGCGCAGCCACTCAATCTCAAGGCGCTTGCCAGCGTCGTTGATCTCAGCCCTTACTACCTCGGGCGAGCGTTTCGCGCCAAGACGGGCACGAGCCTGTGGCAGTTCGTCCTCGAGTGCCGGGCGAAGGAAGCGCAGCGACTGATCGCGTCGCGCCCGCATACGCCGCTGGCGATCATCGCCGAGTCATGCGGGTTCGAATCCTATTCGCAGTTCATCGCCGCCTTCCGCAAAGTCCACGCCCAGCTACCGAGCGAATTCCGGCGGTCACTGGGCAGTCGCTGACGCCCGACTGACCCGGGGTGAGGCGAGGCCAGACAGCCGCGGCACGCCTCGGCGGCTCGGCCGGTGGGACGTGGAGCCAACGCAACACGGGCTGGTCGGACCGGCTGTCCGCCGCGGAGTTCCTCGCCCACCGACGCGCCGCCACCTCAGATGCAGTCCAGTTGCTGGCACGGCACCTCGCGATCGACCATGGCCCTCGGGAGACCATGCAGCACCCGGATGCATCGGCGCGACCCCGGGGGCGGCCCTGATCGCGTTGTGCGCACACTCGACATTACGGCGACCCTCCACGCCATCCCTGGTCGCCACACGGTCGGACCGATCGGCGTGCCAGGCCCGTTCGGCCCAGGGTGCCAGCGCTCGAACACGCAGCACCCGCGCGCTGCCCTTGGCATGGCCCTTGTGGACCGCTGCCGCGGCGTCGGTCCTCCCCGGGTTCCGCGACTAGCAACGATGACGGGCCTTCAACTTCCGACCGTGCCGACCCATGCACCGTTGCAATGCCCACTCTCGTTCATTTCGGGATGGAATTGCCAGGCAATGGGCGAGTGCACCCACGGCGAAATCTGGACGGCCACTCCTTGCTCAGGGCTCGGCTGGATCGGCGTCACGTTCACCGTGAAGAACCCGCTTGCGGAGGTGACGTACTGCAGCGAGTTATCCGGCATTGGGACTACCAGTACCTGAATCCCACCGGGCTGAACGATCCAGGGGTAATCGCTGAATCCCATCTCGTGCTCCTGGAAGAGTGTCATGGTGGCGTTAGGTGACTCGCGGCTCGTGCTCTCGAGGATGACGAGGATTGGCACGGTCAATTTGTCCGTGAATGCAAGGCAATCACCCCCCGCCCCCTGCGCATGGGCCGCGACCGATCCCATCGCGATCGCATTCAGCAGAACCATCACGGAGCTTCGGATCACACGCTGATTCATCATCGATACGCCCTCTTGCTGCCAAGGAATGGCCTTGATCAGGGGGCGTAGTCGATCTCAGCCGGACATCCCACAAAGCCAATCGTTGGCATCGGCTGGTTATCAGCCTGGTACAGGTCAAGCGCATTGTCCG
>JAJYPJ010000029.1 GCA_021795435.1 Pseudomonadota bacterium | reverse complement strand
TTTCGTGCCGACGGTTCTCCTTCTGGCCCTGCTCACATTGCTGGCTTGGTGGCTTGTCGCGCGCGATCCTGCAGCCGGGGTGGTTGCCGCGGTTGCCGTATTGGTGATTGCATGTCCCTGCGCCCTCGGGCTGGCGACACCCACTGCGCTAGTCGTGGGGACGGGGGTTGCGGCGCGTGCCGGCATTCTGGTTCGGGAGGTATCCGCTCTCGAGGAGCTTCGACGCGTCGATACGATCGTTCTGGACAAGACGGGCACGGTGACGCGCGGCGAACCGGAAGTCAGCGCGGTCCTGCCAGTGGATGGCAACGCAGATGATCTTCTGCAATTGGCAGCTGCGGCCCAAGCTGGTAGCGAGCATCCGCTTGCCCGGGCGGTCCTGACACGGGCTGGCAGCAATTTGGCATCGCGCCCACCACTTCAACGGTTCGAGGCACTTCCCGGGAGCGGCTTGCGGGCGAGTGTCGGGGGGCGATTGCTGCTGGTTGGTAGTCGCGCGTTGATGGGCGAGCACGGCGTCAAGACGGATCCACTGGAGCCAATGACGCAGCCATTGGAGGACAGTGGCGATACCGTCATGTGGCTGGCGGAAGAGACGGTGCCGACTCGGCTTTTGGGTGCAATTGCCGTTCGTGACCCGCTGCGTCCGGGCGCGTCGACGGCAGTCGCCGAATTGCAAGGCATGGGAATGAGCGTGCTGCTTCTGAGTGGCGATGCCGAACGCACGGCGCGGGGTGTCGGCCGTGCATTGGGGCTGGATGCGGCGTCCATAGCCGCAGGCCGCCGCCCTGCTGAAAAGGTGGACTTCCTTAAGGATCTCCAGACGCGCGGACGCCGCGTCGCGATGGTTGGCGATGGCATCAACGATGCGCCCGCCCTTGCGGTGGCCGACGTCGGCATCGCCATGGGTAGCGGCACCGACATCGCCAAGCAGACGGCCAGCATCGTCCTCATGCGCGCTGAACCCCGGCTTGTCGCCGCTGCGATCAAGCTCGCACGGGCGACCGACCGCTGTATACGCAGAGGCCTATTCTGGGCGTTTTTCTATAATGTCCTGGGTCTTCCGCTGGCGGCCCTTGGGCTTTTGGGTCCGGTCTTTGCTGGCGCCGCGATGGCGCTGTCGTCGATCAGCGTCGTAGGTAATGCGCTTTTGTTGCGACGTTGGCGGCCTCCGGCCTGAGAGCCTGCTGGCGCCGACATCACTTGTGCGGTTGGTGGTCCATCGGGTCACCGGGAATTCCGATGGCGGCAGCGTTTGCATGCGTCCGAGCGGACCTGCCCCGATCGTACGGGGGCGAATGCGGCGCGGTGCCTCGAATGGCACGCCGGAGGCACATTCCAGTCCCGCGATTCAGCCCTAGGTTCAGCGACTCAATAAGGCAGGCGCTCCTCATCGAGCGGGTGCATCGGTGCCCTGTTGTTCCAATCTCGGGCCGCCGGTCCGGTGGGGACGGGCCGCAGTTCACGCCCTGTCGGTGCCCGGATCGCGAGGCGATCCGGGTTTGACCCTAATCAAGATGTTGCCGGCGCGATCGACCGATGCTCTTGAATGGGTGCCCACGCGGGGTTCACCCGGGGAGATGGGCCATGGCTGACGCAAACACGCTGCTGCTCGCATGGGACGGGTCCGCCCCAGCTGAACGCGCCTTTGAATTCGCTATAGAGCAGGCGCGTACACGTAATCTCGCTTTGCATGTCGTCAACGTGATCGAATTGCCGGAGGTCTACGGCGGCATCGGTCCGAGCGAAATCGACCAAGGCGAGTTGGATCGTCAGCGCGCCGCACTTGCCGGTGTGTGCGCGCGCGCGCAGGCGGCCGGCGTCTCCTGCACCAGCGAATTGCGGGTCGGCGTCGCGATTGACTTGATCATCGCCGCGCTCAAGGGGAGCAAGGCCATAGGCCTTGTCATGGGCCGAAGCGACAAGGGACGCGTGATGCGTTGGCTTGTGGGTTCCGTGTCGCGTGGCCTGATCGAGCAGGTGGCGGTGCCCGTCACTCTCGTGCCTTGAGACGCGCCGGTTGCTCCTCGCGGCGTTGCCGCGTTGAAAATCGTGGTGCGTGGCCGTGTACCGCGCACGCACCGGGCCCGGTGTGCCTTGTCCGCAGCCATCTCGGGTGGGCAGATCGTGCGGTGTAGCCCGTCCGTGGGCCGATGGACTCAGCGCTTGGAACGTGAAGCTTTGGCTGCCAGCTTTCGGCCTAGCCCGGACGCTTCGCGCAATGCCTCGGCGCGGTCCGTCCTTTCCCACGTGAATGCCGTGAATTTCGCTGACTTCTTGACATCCGCGCCATGTTCACGCTGGGTCCAGTGATAACTGTGTTCCTGGGGCGCACGTCCAAAATGGCCGTAGCTCGCGGTGGCCTTGTACATCGGGTGCAACAAGTCCAGCATTTTCACGATGCCCCACGGGCGCAGGTCAAAATGGGCGCGGATCAGCTTCTCGATTTGCGCGTCATCGATCACGCCGGTTCCAAACGTGGTCACGGATATCGATGTCGGTTGCGCGACGCCAATGGCATAGGAAATCTGGATTTCACAGCGCTCGGCCAGGCCTGCGGCCACGATGTTCTTCGCCACATAACGTGCCGCGTAGGCCGCTGAGCGGTCGACCTTGGATGGATCCTTCCCCGAGAATGCGCCGCCGCCATGGCGTGCCCAGCCACCGTAGCTGTCAACGATGATTTTACGCCCCGTGAGGCCGCAGTCACCAACGGGACCGCCGATGACGAACTTGCCGGTTGGGTTGATGTGCACCTTGTTCGACGGCAGTGCGTCGATCCAGGCTTTGGGCAACACCGGCTTGAGTACGTACTCGCGCATGGCCTCAACCAGATCCTTGTGCTTGATTTCCGGATCGTGTTGGGTGGAGAGCACCACGGCATCAAGGCCTACAATTTTCTGGTCGTCGTAGCGCAGGGTAATCTGGCTCTTGGCGTCGGGGCGCAGCCACTTGAGCTTGCCTGACTTGCGGACCTTGGCCTGCTGCTCCACGAGGCGGTGTGCGTAATGGATCGGCGCCGGCATCAACTGCGTCGTTTCACGGCACGCGAAGCCAAACATAAGCCCCTGATCTCCCGCGCCCTGGTCCTCGGGCTTCTTCCGATCCACTCCTTGAGCGATGTCTGGGGACTGCTTGCCGATCAAATTGAGCACACCGCACGTATGGCCGTCGAATCCGACATTCGAATCCGTGTAGCCAATCCCGTTGATCACTTCACGCGCAAGGGCTTCGATGTCCACCCATGCATTGGTCGTGATTTCGCCGCCAACGATGGCAACGCCCGTCTTGACCATGGTTTCGCACGCGACTCGCGCACCCTTGTCCTGAGCGAGGATTGCATCCAGAACAGCGTCGGAGATCTGGTCGGCAACCTTGTCCGGGTGACCCTCGGACACGGACTCCGAGGTGAAGAGGTAACTACTCATCGAAATATCCCTTGATCAGGATGGATAGATAAAACCGACAGCCATTGTATCTGCTGGACGTTGTCGCGTGGTAAATCGTCGCGACGGACGTGGCTGCGCCGATCTGGACGCCCAGACGTCCGCATTAGCGCGTGGCCTGCCCACGCGCTTCGGATACGCGCGAAAAATAGTCGCGGGTTGCGGCGAGCTGGGTGCGCGCATCGGTTGCGGCATTGACCAGGGCAAGGAAGTCCGCATGGTGTGGATGATCCTTGACGTACCAAGCGATGTGCTTGCGTGCGATGGGCACGCCAACCGACTCGCCATAGAACGCGTGCAGTGCCTGAACGTGATCGGAGAGAATCGCGAAGACTTCCTGGTGAGGAGGTTCAGGCGGGACGGATCCGTCCTCGAAATGGCGTGCGATCTGGCGGAAGATCCAGGGCCGGCCCTGCGCGCCGCGGCCAATCATCAAGGCATCCGCGCCGGTCCGGTCAAGGACCTCGCGCGCGCGCAACGGGCTGGCGATGTCGCCATTGGCAATCACGGGGATCCGCACCGCGGCCTTCACCTGCGCAATGGTGTCGTATTCGGCGTCACCCTGGTAACGGTCAGCGCGCGTTCGTCCATGAATGGCCAGCGCGGCGATGCCGGCGTTCTCAGCAATATGCGCAATCGCCAGTGCGTTCTTGTGCGCGTGATCCCAGCCCGTCCGGATCTTGAGTGTTACCGGGACCGGGACCGCTTCGACCACGGCGGCCAGGATCCGGGCGACAAGCGCTTCGTCTTGCATCAGTGCCGAACCGGCCCATGCGTTGCATACCTTCTTGGCAGGGCAGCCCATGTTGATGTCGATAATCTGGGCGCCATGTTCCACGTTGTGCCGTGCGGCATGGGCCAGCATGCCCGGGTCACTTCCTGCGATCTGGACGCTGACAGGCTCCGGTTCGCCGGCATGGTCCATGCGGCGACGCGATTTGGCGCTTCGCCACAACCGCGGGTCTGCGTGAGTCATCTCGGAAACGGCCAGCCCCGCGCCCATTCGCTTGCAGAGAAGGCGGAAGGGCTTGTCGGTGACTCCCGCCATGGGGGCCAGAATCAGCGGCGGCTCAATGCGGTAGGGACCGATCTGCATCTGCCGATTGTAGAAGCACGGATGGGACGGCGGGTCTGCGTCCGAGCCGATCAGCCTTCTATCAACGGGACCCCTTCCACCTGGGCCGCTTCGTGATATAGCTCGGCGCCGCGGGAGTCATAGGGGCACAGTATCAGCGTAGCTGGCGCCATGGCCTCGGTGAGGCAGGTCGCAAGTGTCCGTAGCGCGACGCGCGTTGCCGCCGCATAAGGGAATCCGTAAGCGCCGCAACTGATGGCTGGGAATGCCAGGCTTGCAGCGCCGTTCTGTAGGGCGAGTGCTGCGGCATTCCGATAGGAAGCGGCCAGGAGTCCAGTCTCCCCATCGTGGCCACCTCTCCAGATGGGCCCCACGGTGTGCACGACCCAGCGCGCCGGCAACTTGAAACCGGGTGTGATGCGCGCCTCGCCTGTCGGGCATCGCACGCCCGGTGAAATTTCCGGTAATGCGAGGCAGGCTTCGAGCAGTTCCGGCCCGGCAGCTTGATGGATCATGGCATCCACCCCGCCTCCTCCCATGAGCGCTGGGTTGGCGGCATTGACGATTGCATCGATCGCAAGGCGGGTAATGTCACCGTAACGGAGGATCAGACAGGGCATCGTGCGGGCTCCTGGGTGCGCGTGGCATCGAGGACCATGGGATCAAGAATATAATCGTGGTATGTCCGAGCTTCCGCCTACTGCGCGCGCTTCAGCGACACGCGGTCATGCCCGCATGGTCGAGCAACGCATCGTTGGCATCAACGCCTGTCTGGCCGCCTTTTCGCATCGACCGCAGGACCTGCGCAAGCTCTGGCTGACCGCCGATCGCCAACAGATCCTGCGCCCGATGCTCGGATGGTGCGTGAAAAATCGGATCGGCTATCGCGTCGTCGACGCCATGGAAATCGAGCGAATTAGCGGGAGCGTGCACCACGAAGGTGTGTGTGCCGCATTCCTGCGGAAGCCGCAGGCCGGATTGGCGAGCCTGTTGCGTGCATTGCCCACCGGGCCTGTTCTCCTGCTTTGGTTCGAAGGCGTCGGCAATCCACACAACCTGGGCGCTGTCTTGCGCAGCGCTGCCCATTTCGGCGTCGCCGGTGTGTTGCTATCGCAGGACGACCCCTTATCCCTGTCGCCTTCGGCCATGCGCGTCGCGGAAGGTGGTGCCGAGGTCGTACCCGTGCTTCGCCTGCAGCATCGCGACGAAGCGCTCGCCCAATTGCGTTCCGCAGGCTTCGTCGTGGCCGCAACCATGCCCAATGACGCGGAATCACTTTACACCGCGCCGTTGCCGGAACGCGTGGTTCTCTGGCTCGGCGCCGAGGGTGCGGGACTGCCGTCACCCGCACGGTCCTCAGCCGATATGCGCATTCGAATTCCGGGAACCGGCGCTGTCGAGAGTCTGAACGTCTCCGTTGCGGCGGCCGTGCTCGCCGGCGAGTGGTATCGCCGTTACCGAGTAGGGGCTTCCTAGGGAACGAAAACGACGCTGCCTGAATCGGGCTTATCGAACGCCATCGCGCAGCGTAGACGCCCCATTACTTCTTGAGCAGGTCCCGGATTTCAGTCAGCAGTTGTACTTCCGGCGCTGGCGCAGGGGGTGGCGTCGCATCCGCCGGTTTGGGCTTCACCAGCTTGTTGATCCCGCGCACCATGATGAATATGGCCAGCGTAATGATCAGGAACTGGATGATCGTGTTGATGAACGAGCCGATGGCAATGGCAACTTCCGCGTGACCCGGTTCCGCAGCGCGAAGAACCCATTTCCATGCGGAGAAGTCGATTCCGCCGATCATCAATCCGATGGGCGGCATGATGACCTCGTTGACCAGCGCAGTGACAATCTTGCCGAACGCGGCGCCAATGACGACGCCAACGGCCAGGTCAATGACATTGCCGCGCATGGCAAACTGCTTGAACTCGCTAATCATGCCCATCGATTCCTCTCCCCATGTCCCGCCTAATGCGGAGTCTCAAGGCTATCTGGCTGCTCTGCAGATTACACGTGTGAATGCGGAATGCAAGATTCCTGGATACTTGAATCAGGATGGCTGGGTGCCCACTTGGCCAGAGCCTCTTCACATCAAACCATTCGGCCTTCCAAACGGGCGATATCCCCGAGCGTTGCGCGGAAGCGATCACCCCGTTGCAACGGGCCAACGCCGGATGGCGTGCCCGTGAAGATCACGTCACCCGCTTGGAGCGTCCAGAGTTTGGAAAGCTCATGGATGATCTCCGGTAGAGGCCAGATCATCAAGTCAATTCGCGAGTCTTGGCGAACCTTGTCGTTAACCTCGAGCGTGATGGGTGCGTTGCTTGGGTGGCCGCAGGCGCTCGCGGGGCATATCGCCGATACAGGTGCTGAAGCGTCGAATCCCTTTGCGCTGTCCCATGGCGATCCGCTTTGCTTGGCAAGCGCTTGCAGGTCTCTGCGCGTAAGGTCCAGTCCGACGCCGTAGCCGAATACATGCTCAAGCGCCATGGCTACGGGGATCTCGCGACCGCCGTGAGCCAGGACTGCCACCATCTCCACTTCATGGTGCAGGTCATGGGTTGCACCGGGGAACGGCACTTCCGACCCGAGCCACAGCGCGTCGGCCGGCTTCATGAAAAAGATGGGCGTGCTGCGTTCCGGTGCATCGCCCATTTCTCGCACATGTTCGCTGTAGTTGCGGCCGATACAATAGACGCGGTGCACCGGAAAGCGCTGATCGCTCCCGACGATGGGCAGGCTGATTGGTGCGGGAGGGGGAAACATGAACTCCATTGCACGATTCCAACAGGACCGGGGGACAGTGATGTTAATACCAGTGTGGTCAACGCCTGGCGGGTTCGCTCGCTTCACCGGATAGCGCTAGGGGCGACTCGCGGCTTACGGGTGGGGCTTTCAGTGGATCCACACGTATGCGACGGCCGTACTTCGATGACAGATGTCAAGCGCAACGGCTGACCCTAGGACCTTCTGCGGCATGAGGGCAGCCAGCACAATCCCCCACGATCCACTAACACGCCCAGACCAAGCAATGAGCCAATCGCCACAGGAGTTGCTTCAACAACTGCGCATTGAACGTGGTCAGCGCGACATTCCCGAGCCGCGTCGCCGCTGGCCATGGGTCGCCGGCATCGCGGTTGCGGTGGCGCTTGTCGCGGCGGGCTACCTCGTGTGGCATGCAACGCGTGCACCGCTGGTGCGTGTGGCGATTGTGCAGCCTCCGTCAAGCGACGCCAGTGGCGATTCCGTACTTCAGGCGACAGGCTACGTGACAGCTCGTCGCGCGGCGACGGTCTCGGCCCAAATCACCGGACGACTGACCGAGGTCCATGTCGAGGAGGGCGAGCACGTCGTGGCAGGGCAGCTGCTGGCACGCCTGGACGACAGCCAGGCGAAGGCCCAGTTGCAATTGACCGAGGCGAACGAAGCTGCCGCCCGCGCGGCGTTAGGGCAGTACGCGGCCAATGCACGCCTCGCCCAAGTAACTCTCCACCGCGAACGCTTGCTGGTGGACAGCGGGCTGGCGCCGCGGCAGTCGCTCGATCAGGCTGTGGCAAGTGCCGCCGCCGCGCAGGCGGCACTGGCCAATGCGCACGACCAGATTGCCGTGGCGGCGGCGCAACGGCGCGCGGCGCAAGTGGAATACGACTATACCTTTGTTCGCGCGCCGTTTGCCGGGGTGATCACCGACAAGGCGGCGCAGGTGGGTGAGATTGTCTCACCACTGTCGGCTGGTGGCGGATTCACGCGCACGGGCGTCGCGACGATCGTTGACATGAATTCGCTCGAGGTCGACGTCGACGTCAATGAGTCCTATATCCACCGGGTCCGTCCAGGCCAGCCCGCCGAAGCGGTACTGGATGCGTACCCTGATTGGCGCATTCCAGCGCGCGTGATCGCCATCGTGCCCACCGCGGACAAGGCCAAGGCGACGGTCAAGGTTCGCGTCGCACTGTTACTGAAGAGTGCGCGGATTTTGCCCGACATGGGTGTGCGGGTCAGCTTCCTGGAGCATGCGCCGGCGACCAGCACGACTCCACGCGGTGTGCTGGTGCCGGCATCGGCACTGGTCATGCGCGGAAGCGGCGGCCTCGTCTGGCAGGTGCAGAAGGACCACGTGCGGGAGGTTCCGGTACGGGTGCGAGCCAGCATTGACGACTTGAAGTTGGTAGATGGTGCACTAGTGCCCGGCGATGCTGTGGTGCTTGAGCCAACGGGCTTGCGTGCCGGCATGGCGGTGCGAGTGGTGGCGGACAGAGGAGAGTAAGTCGATGAATACGTTGCATGGCGCACTGATCGAAATTCGCGATCTGTCCAAGAGCTACATGCGTGGTAAGCAGTCCGTGCCCGTCTTGCAGGGGGTGAACCTGGATGTCGCGACTGGCGATTTCTTCGCGCTGATGGGTCCCTCGGGCTCGGGCAAGAGCACGTTGCTCAACCTAATCGGCGGGCTGGACGCTCCTTCGGCGGGCAGTATCGTGATCGGTGGCCAGCGAATTGACCGGCTTGGCGCCGCCGCCCTGGCTCGGTGGCGGGCGGCAAATGTGGGTTTCGTGTTTCAGTTCTACAACTTGCTTCCCATGCTCAGCGCGCAGAAAAACGTGGAGCTGCCCTTGCTGCTCACCAAGCTTTCTGCGAGTGAGCGACGCAAGCGCGCGGCGATTGCCTTGCAGTTGGTGGGCTTGGCGGACCGCGCCAGCCACAAACCGAGCGAGCTCTCCGGTGGTCAACAGCAACGCGTTGCGATCGCGCGCGCCATAGTCACCGATCCCGAGTTGCTCGTTTGCGACGAGCCCACGGGCGACCTCGATCGAGCGTCGGCAGAGGATGTCCTGTCATTGCTGCAGCAACTCAACCGCGAGCACGGTAAGACCATCGTGATGGTTACCCACGATCCACGCGCCGCGGAGCACGCCAGCCACATGGTGCATCTCGACAAGGGTGAACTTGTAGGCGCAACGCGCGTGTCAGCGCCGGCCTGAGGAGTGGGGCGATGAAATACCTTTCGCTCGTATGGGCCGGACTATGGAGACGCAAGACTCGCACGGCATTCACCCTGCTGTCGGTGCTCGCGGCGTTCCTGTTGTTTGGCTTGCTGGGTGCCGTGCGCAGCGCGTTTGATGCTGGCGACCAGTTGGCTGGTGCCAATCGCCTGATCGTCAGTTCTAGGCTGTCGATTACCCAGGCGCTTCCGATCGCCTTGTTGCCGCGAATCCAGGCGGTTCCTGGCGTCAAGGAAGTGGCCTGGGCGAACTGGTTTGGTGGCTACTACCAGCATCCAACCCCCTTCTTCCCCAATTTCGCGGTTAGCAACAACTACCTTGCCGTTTACCACGATCTGTTTGCGCTGCCGCCTGCGCAGGCCAAGGCATTTGCCGAGACCCAGGACGGCGCCGTCGTGGGCGCGGCGCTGGCGAAACAGTTCGGCTGGAAGCTTGGGCAACGCATTCCGCTGATTGCTGGGATTTTCCCGCGCAAGGATGGAAGCAATGGCTGGACCTTCCAGATCGTGGGTATCTTCAAGACGCCCAATGCCCGATTGAAGGGCGCGGAGCAGGACTTCCTGTTCCACTGGAAGTACTTCGACGAAGGCAACGCGTATATGCGCAACCTGGCCGGCTGGTACGTGGTCACTCTCGACAATCCTGCCCGGGCCGGCGATGTCGCGCGTGCCATCGATGCGATCAGCCAGAATTCCGACCACGAGACGAAAACGCAGACCGAGCAAGCATTCCAGGCGGCTTTCGCCAAGCAGATCGGAGATATTGGCTTGATCGCTGGCGGCATCATGGCTGCAGTGTTCTTCACCCTGTTGCTGCTGACCGGCAACACCATGGCCCAGGCCGTGCGAGAGCGGGTCCCGGAACTGGCGGTGCTGAAGACACTGGGCTTTCAGGACGGTGCCGTGTTGGCACTGGTGCTCGCGGAATCGGTGACGCTGATTCTTCTGGGCGGCGTTCTGGGCATGGGTCTGGCGGATCTGATCATTCCGGGCTTGAACACTGCACTGGCTGGAGCATTTCCGGCACTGCCGGGCCTTGGCTGGCATGGATGGCTGTCGGCACTGGGGCTGATGCTGATGATTGGTCTCGTCGTCGGTGTCCTGCCTGCACTGCGAGGCATGCGACTGAAGATCGTCGATGCGCTGGCTGGTCGCTGAGGGGGATATCGTGGAATATCTGCGCAATATCGCAACGCTGTTGGTGCTGGCTGCGGGGCTCGTTCTCTGGGTCATGCTGCCATGGTGGCTTCTGCTGGTCCTGGCTGTGCTGGGCGGTTTCCTGCTAATGCTCACACGACGCGGTCGCCAAGCGCTGGCGGTGGCGCGAACAGGTGTTTCCACATTGCCACAGCGGATAGGCGCCAGTTCGGTCATTCTCGTTGGCATCGCCGGCGTCGTCGGTGTACTCGTTGCACTTTTGGCCATGGCCGGCGGTCTAGGCCAGACGTTGCGCGCGACGGGCAACGTCGATACCGCCATCGTGCTGCGTGCTGGCGCCACCGGTGAACTGGCGTCGGGCATAACCCGTGGCGATGCGACTCTGGTGGCGCAGTCGCCGGGGATCGCTCGCGATGCCACGGGCGTGCCATTGGCATCGCCCGAGTTGATCGTGGTGGCAAACCTGCGCAAGCGTGGTAGCCAAAGCGACTCCAACGTGCAACTGCGCGGCGTCGGACCGATGGCGCGCGCGGTACATGCTCACGTGCAGTTGCTTCGGGGGCGCTGGTTCAAGCCCGGGTTGCGCGAGCTGGTTGTTGGCGAAGGCGCCGAACGTGAATTCGCAGGACTTGCATTGGGCGACAGCGTGCGACTGGGCCGCCAACCCTGGAAGGTCGTGGGGTTGTTTCAGAGCGGCGATGCCCATGATTCAGAGCTATGGGCCGATGCAGCTACGGTGGCCAGTGCCTACGATCGCGGGGGGTTCTCGACAGTCACCGTGCGGCTGGCTCAGCCATCCGATTTTTCCAAACTGAAGGCGGCATTGCTGTCGAATCCGCAACTACACGTGATGGTGCAGACCACGCGTGCGTACTATGCCGCGCAGTCCGAAGGCGTCACCAAAGTGATACGCGTCGTCGGAATCAGCGTGGGCATCATCATGGCGCTGGGCGCGATCTTCGGTGCGCTCAACACGATGTACGCGGCGATCAGTGCGCGTGGCCGCGAGATCGCCACGCTTCGTGCCATCGGATTCGGCGGCTTAACGGTGGTGGTGGCGGTGCTCCTGGAAACGCTGCTTTTGGCGGCACTGGGCGGCATACTGGGGGGCGCCGTGGCCTGGGCACTGTTCAATGGCTACACCGTCAGTACGCTGGGTGCGGATTTCAGCCAGGTCGTGTTCCAGTTTCACGTCAGCGCGGCGCTCATGGCCCAGGGCTTGAAGTGGGCGATGGCGATCGGCTTCATCGGCGGCATCTTTCCGGCGCTACGCGCAGCGCACGTGCCCGTGAGCGTTGCTTTGCGCGAGCTTTGACGCGCGAACGAGCTGTTGCCTCACGTCCTACGGCCCCGGTTTTCCGGAGGCTGAATGCACGGCCAAACGCCGCGATGCGGCGAGCCACGCTATGCAGTCAGATCCTTACGACTACTGCGACATTTCTTCAAGTCGATTGTATTGACGTCGAATATTACAAGGCGTAAAGATGTGGCGGGACCGTGAGTGGTGGAGGGGTGTCATGAAACGCCTGATCGCCTCAGTTTTGCTGTTGGTTTCGGGCCTTTTCGCGACATCCCAGCTTCGCGCGGCAGACGTCTACGTAAGTGCCTACGTCAGCCTGCGGGCAGGTCCCTATATCGGTTATCCCCGCTTGGCGGTGCTGAATCCGGGCGTGAGCTTGGTTCTTTATGGATGCCTCGATGACTGGTCTTGGTGCGACGTCGGCTATCTGGGCGACCGCGGCTGGGTGAGCGCGAATTACCTCAGCATTTACTACGACGACCGGCGGGTGCTTCTGCCCGACTACGCCGTGCGAATAGGGGTTCCCGTAGTCGTCTTTTCACTGCCGGTCTACTGGTCGGCGCACTATCGCAATCGCCCGTGGTACCCGGAGCGGCATCGCTGGGAGAGGCTGGAACGAGAGCAGCGGACACATCGTGTCCTGCGTCCAGCTGTGCCGCCGCCTCCAGGCCTCCGCTCTCCGCAGCCCGATCGGCGCGGGATCAGTCCACAGCCGCCTGCTCGAGTGCGGCCGGCGCCGCTCCCAGACAGAAAGGTGCCGCGTAAGCGCACCGACCACGGCGGCGGTGGCGGCGGCAGTGGCGGCACCTAAGGCGTGGATTCCGTAGCAAAGCGGGGCCGTTTCCACGGTGCATCTGCCCCGACGCCATCCCGGACAGGGGGATTCTGGGATCAAAGATGGTTGTCGGGCTAGCGGGATGAAGTGGATCGCGCCATCAGGCATTCGATGGATGGGACGGGAGAGTGTCATGCGTGCATCGCGTTATTGGTTGGGTGGTCTCGCATTGATGGCGAGTGGTTTCGTTTGGGCACAGCCAAGCCTGATGAAACAGGCGCAAGCGCTGTTCCAGCCCATCCCCCTCACGCCGCCGGTGTTGCCGGGAAATGCCGCGACTCCGGCCAAGGTTGAGCTGGGGAAAATGCTCTACTTTGATCCGCGACTCTCGGAAAGCCACGTCATCAGTTGCAACTCGTGCCACATGATCGGAATGGGAGGCGTCGACCTGCAGTCGACATCCCTGGGCCACCGTTGGCAACATGGGGGGCGTAATGCGCCGACGGTATACAACGCCGTCTTTGATGTTGCGCAGTTTTGGGACGGCCGCGCGAAGGATCTCGAGGCGCAGGCAGGCGGTCCGTTGGTCAATCCCGTGGAAATGGATACGACGGAATCCCATGTGACCGAACAGATCAAGGGGATCCCGGGATACGGGCCGTTGTTCGCCAAGGCGTTCCCGGGCGTGCATGATCCAATCAATTTCGAGGACGTTCGGAAGGCCATCGCGGTTTTTGAAGCGACGTTGATCACGCCCAACGCGCCTTTTGACCGGTTTCTCAGGGGCAACGCGAATGCACTGAGCACGCAGCAGAAGGAGGGCTTGGCATTGTTCATGAGCAAGGGCTGCGCGGCATGCCACCGGGGCATCAATGTCGGCGGCGGCATGTACGCGAAGTTCGGCGTCGTCGAACTGCCGGGTGGCGACATTCTCCCAGCTGGCGACAAGGGACGTTTTGCCGTGACGAAGACGGCCGGTGACGAGTATGTCTTCAAGGTCCCGTCATTGCGAAACGTGACAATCACGGCGCCCTACTTCCATTCCGGCAAGGTATGGGACTTGCGTGAAGCGGTCGCGATCATGGGGAGCAGCCAGCTCGGCGCGAAGCTCACGTCCCAGGAAGTCGACAGGATTACAACGTTCCTCGGATCGCTGACGGCACCGCAGCCCGTTGTCACCCTTCCGGCGCTCCCGCCAAGCGTTGCCGCGACGCCTCGGCCGAGGCCGGATGTGCATTGAGCCAATTCTCACGAGCCACGAAAGGCGCTGGTGCGAAGGTTGTCGCCGTCTCGGCGCATTCGAAGCAAGTTGAGACAATGCCGCGAGGACACCTGCATTGCGGCCAGTTCGCCCTGGGTGCGGACTGGCCGGCGTCGCCTGGGCGCACAGGTGCGAGTGCGGCGTAGCCGCATGATCGTCGGTGGCTTATTCCATGGCCCCGTCGATGGCATCGGCGCGCAATTTAGCTGGGCGTGATGCCAGGCCCTCCCAGTAACGGACGAACGTCGGTCGCTTTTCAACCATGCCGAACTGCATACCGAATCCGAGCTGCGCGCCGACGTAGACGTCCGCGGCACTGAACCGATCGTCAATGAGGTACTTGCGGTTGCCGATGGCGCCATCGAGAACATCCAGCACGCCGGTCAAGGAACCACCATAGCCCACCATCGCCTGGCGTTCCGCCGGAACCTGCACGCCAAGGGCTTGATTGGTCCACGACGATTCCAGCGGTCCCGATGCGAAAAACAGCCACCTGTAGTAAGGACCTCGGGCATGGCTATGGCACGCGGGTGCGAGGCCGGCATCGGGGAAGGCGTCCGCGAGGTAGGCGCAGATGGCAGCGCATTCGGTGACCACGATATCGCCGTGGCGAATGGCGGGGACCTTGCCCATGGGATTGATGGCGAGGTAAGACGGCGACTTCATCGATGCGCCGTATTCAAGGACTTCCGTCCTGTAGGGCGTGCCGGCTTCCTCGAGCATCCAGCGGACAATACGTCCACGGGACTTGGGATTCGTATAGAACGTCAGGTCGGGCGTGTTCATGAGCGCGATCCGTGCAGGGCAGCCAGTATCCCATGCTACGCCAAGCACGACGCCGATGGCTTGGCGCGCCCGACCGCCCGACGTCCGTTCATTTCCGAGCTTGGGGCGTGAATTGCAGCCCGATCACTCCGTGCGTTCACCTTCCCTGAAAGCCAGCCACGCGCCAGCAATTGCGGCGAGGTAGGGAATCGATTGGGCAAACAGGATCGCAATCCACAGCTTGCCCTCCTCATAGCGACCACCAAACAGCAGGCTCATGCCCACGATCGCGATGGCCAGTCCCATTGCCATGAACAATTCCTCGCGCACCGAGGCGAAGGCGCTGGGGCGGCCGTGCAATCGCCGCTGCTTGGCCGTGCGAACAAACTCGCCCTGCTTTTTCACGAGTCCCGACCAAATGCCGCGTGCGATGGCATGGGACAGGCCCATGCTCGCCACGGCCGCAGCTAATGTGTCGCGCCACGAGCAAGGCACGCGCTTGCGGTAGAGCCAGATGCCGAAGACTGCCTTCGCGACAAAGAATCCAAGGACGGGCACCAGAAACAACTTCAGTGGAAGGCTGAAATACTGGGGGAACAGCAGCAACAGGGCCGTCCAAAACAGCGCCATGAGCGTGAAGACCAGATGCAGGGCGTCCGCAAACCAGCTGAACCATCCGGTGAGGAAGTGGAAGCGTTGACCGGGGGTCAGGGGACCCGGCTGGGTCATCCAGTTCCAGCGGGCCTTGAGGATCTGCATGGCACCGAAAGCCCAGCGGAATCGCTGGGACTTGTATGCCGTGAAGTCGGCCGGAGTCAGCCCCTTGCCCATCAACTCATCGACATAAACGAGATCATAACCGGCGTGCATCAGTCGCAGGCCAAGTTCTGCATCCTCGCAAATCGTCCATTCCGACCAGCCCCCCTCGCCCTCGAGTGCACTGCGCCGAACCATGGTCATGGTGCCATGCTGGATGATGGCGTTTCGTTCATTGCGATGGTGCATGCCGATCCGGAAGAAGCCATCGAATTCCCACGCCGTCATGCGTCGAAAGGCATTGTGCTCGTAGTCGCGGTGTGCTTGCGGGCACTGCACCACGGCAACCTTGGCTTCATCGAAATAGCCGGTCAGCCGTGCGAGCCAGTCGGTTCGAACGACGTAATCCGCATCGATCACGGCGATGACCTCGGCGCGCGGGTCCGTTTCCTTCAAGCCGAAGTTGAGCGCGCCTGCCTTGAAGCCGGGCCATGGACTGAGGTGGTAGAAGCGGAATCGGGTACCGAGCTTGCCACAGTGCAGTTCCACCGGCTTCCACACGGACTCTTCCCGGGTGTTGTTATCGATTACCAGCACCTCGAAGTGCGCATAATCCAGCGCAGCCAGAGAGTCGAGCGTCGCGATGACCATCTCAGGCGGCTCGTTGTGGCAGGCGAGGTGGATGGACACGAAGGGTTGATTCTCCGGAGGAGCGGGCTCCAGCAAGCCGAAATGCCGCTGCCAGCGGCGGTGGTAGAGCACCTCCACGAATTCGAAGCCGTTGATCAGCAGTACCGCGAGGATGGCGAGTTGTGCCGGAAAAAGGATGACCAGCATCGTCCAGTCGAACGGATCGAGGTAGAACGCGAACGGTACCGTGACCGACCATGCGATCAGCCCCGCCGCCAACTGGATCAGCGCCAGGAACAGCAGCCTGCCACGCACGCGGTAGCGCTCGAAAAAGCGCGCGAACAGCAGCATCGGTAGCATGGCCAGTAGCGATGCGGCTAGCGCCTTCCAAGGCCAGTGCGGGTCCTCGAGCACCGGGCCTGCAAGCGGGAATTTGAGTTTGCGATCAGCGCCGAACATGCCCCAGTAAGCGCCCACGCGACCCTCCCCGAGGTTTTCCTTCCACGGCTGATCGAACGCCTCCATGAGGTAGTAATCGATGTGGTTGGCTTTGGCCACGTTGAGCCACTGGCGAAGAAACAGTGCCTCGTTGGCAAGACTGGGCTCGGCGTACCGGTAGCGGTCGCCATTGCTGGGCCAGCCTACCTCGCCGACCACGATGGGTTTGCCAGGGAAGAGCCGCTGCAGTTGGCGATAGTGCATCAACACGTTGCCCACCGCGTCCTTGCGCGGCACACCTTCCCAGTAAGGCAGCAGGTGAACCGTGATGAAATCGACGTGGTCGGCAAGCTCAGGATAGGTTTCCCAGATGTGCCAAGGCTCTGCAGTGGAGACAGGCTGACGGATCGCTGCGCGGGCCCTGTCCAGGTACTTCATCAATTCGGTGGGCGCCATGTCCCTGCGCAACAGCACTTCGTTCCCCACGATCACCCGCGTGATCGTGTGCGGATAGCGGTGCGCGAGCGATATCAGCGCGCGTAATTCCTTTTCGTTATGCCGCGTGTCCGAATCGAGCCATGCGCCGGCCATCACCCGCATGCCGTAATCGCGCGCGATGCGCGGTATCTCCGGCGTCTGGAGTGCTGCATAGGTGCGGATCCGGCGACTGTATTTCGACAGCGTCGCCAAATCCGCTGAAATTTCGGCCGTGCTCGGGTAACTGCCGGTCAATGGGCTCTGGAAACGCCTGTATGCGCTGTAGGCGAAGCCGTGGATGGGGCCACTCCAGCTAGGCGCATCGACAGGCAGGTTCGCCCACGCCCACAAGCCGAAGTTGGCTGCTGCCACGAGCAACGCCAGCAGAAGTGCGCGCAACCAGGATCGGGTAGGCGACGCGGGGGCCGTGGATTTCGTGGTGGAGGACAAGCGCCAGACTCACGCGCCGCGCCGGGCGCGGCCCAATCGCGCAAGATTAGCGGAGGAGGTGTCGGCGGCCAATGTGCATCGCCGCCGGCACCTGTGGCCCGATGTTGGTGCTGGGTGCGCCGGATCCGATTATTTGAGGAGCGACCGAAGCATCCATGCAGTCTTTTCGTGGTATTCCATGCGTTGCGTCACCAAGTCGGCTGTGGGTTGGTCGTCGGCCTTGTCGGCCAGTTTGAAGGTGCTTCGAGCGGTTCGGACGCAGGCCTCGTGGCCGTCGACCAGCTGCTGCACCATGCCTTTCCAGTCAGGAACACCCGTCTCCTCGTCAATCGACGTGAGCTTGCCGAACTGGCTATACGAACCCGGAGCATAAACATCCAGCGCGCGGATCCGTTCGGCGATGATGTCCGCTGCGGTCCAGAGTTCGTTGTACTGCGTCTCGAACATCAGGTGCAGGGTGTTGAACATGGGTCCCGTGACATTCCAGTGGAAGCCATGGGTCTTCAGATAGAGCGAGTAGGTGTCGGCGAGCAGAGCCGAGAGGCTTTTCGCAATGGCTTCGCGACTTTTCTTGCCGATTCCGATATCAACCGCCATGATGAACTCCTCTTGCCGGAAGGCTCCTGATGGAGCGTGAGAACAGGGTAGGCGGCTATGATGCCGCGCTCTGTTCACATGGCGCCAGCGCGCACGATTGCAAGCCGATGGATTCACCGAATGCCCTGCGCGAAGCCCTTCAGCATGTGATGGCGCGCGATCACGCGCGTCTGCAAGCGCGGTTGCGCGCGTTGGGCGCCGCCCCGGAAAAAGAGGCGCTGCGAAAGTTGGCAGTCCAGATCCATGCGTCCGCAAGGCGCCGAGCCGAGCGCATGGCTTCCGTGCCCACGGTCTCGGTCGACGAATCGCTGCCTATCGCGGCTCGCAGTGAATCCATCATCGATGCGATCCGGGTCCATCAGGCCTTGATCCTGGCCGGTGAAACCGGGTCCGGGAAGACCACGCAATTGCCGAAGCTGTGCCTTGCGGCCGGACGCGGTCTCTCGGGCCTGATCGGTTGTACCCAGCCAAGACGGCTGGCAGCGCGGGCAGTCGCGCGGCGGGTGGCCGAAGAAATGGGGACGACCGTTGGTGGCTACGTGGGCTTCCAGGTTCGATTCGACGAACAGGTTGCCGAACACTCGCTAGTCAAGTTCATGACCGACGGCATCCTGTTGGCGGAGACCCAGTCAGACCGGCTGCTCGCAGCTTACGACACGCTGATACTCGACGAGGCACATGAGCGAAGCCTCAACGTCGACTTCCTTCTTGGGTACCTCAAGCGCCTGCTGCCGCATCGACCCGATCTGCGGTTGATCGTCACTTCTGCGACGCTGGATACATCCCGTTTTGCCGAATTCTTCGGCAACGCGCCGGTGATCGCCGTCGAAGGTCGAGGTTATCCCGTGGAACTGCGCTGGCGGCCGCCATCTGGCCGGGGCGAGAGTGATCTACCAACGCAGGTTGCGACTGCGCTTGACGAGATAACCGGCGACGATCCTTTGGGCGACGTGCTTGTCTTCCTGCCCGGTGAGCGCGAAATACGGGAAACGCATCTCGCGCTCGAGCGACGTCGCTACCGACATACGCGGGTCCTGCCTCTTTACGCGCGCATGCCGGCGAGCGAGCAGGACCGGGTGTTTCATCCAGGACCCGAGCGCCATGTGGTTCTTGCGACCAATGTCGCCGAGACATCGCTTACGGTGCCGCGAATCCGCTACGTCATCGACGGCGGGCTGGCGAGGGTCAAGCGTTACAGCGCCCGGAGCCAGATCGAGCGGCTTTACATCGAGCCCATATCCCAGGCGGCGGCCGATCAGCGCAAGGGTCGGTGCGGTCGTGTCGGCCCCGGACTCTGCGTTCGCTTGTATAGCGAAGACGATTTCGCGCAAAGACCCCGCTTTGGCGATCCCGAAATCCGGCGCACTGCGCTTGCCGGCGTGATCCTGCGGATGCTCGCGCTCGGATTGGGCGACGTCGAGCGCTTCCCGTTCATTGATGCCCCAGAGCCGAGAGCCTGGTCCGAAGGCTGGCGACGGCTGAATGAAATCGGTGCGGTCGATGGCCAGCGGCATTTGACCAGCACCGGCAAGCGGCTGGCGCGCCTGCCCATCGACGTGGGCCTGGCGCGCATGGTTGTCGAGGGAGAGGCTCTGGGTGCAGCTGACGATATGCGCGTGCTGGCAGCGTTCCTGAGCGTGCAGGACCCGCGTGAGCGACCCGCGGAGGCGCGTGCCGCTGCCGATTCCGCGCATGCGGAATTTGCGGACAAGCGTTCGGACTTCATTGGGGTGCTTCGCTTGTGGCTGGCGTATCGGCAGGTGCATGAGGAGGCCACCCAGTCACGCCTTCGTGCTTGGTGCGATCGGCATTTCCTGAGCTTCATGCGCATGCGGGAATGGCGGGAGATTCACCGTCAGCTCGTATTGATGGCGGTTGGAGACAAGCGCGACCAGACCAGTGCCTTCGAATCGGCGCAAGC
>JAJYPJ010000009.1 GCA_021795435.1 Pseudomonadota bacterium | reverse complement strand
GCGCGGGGGGATGCGCAAGCGTCCAAGGAGATGCGCGTGTTTCTCAGGCGCATCGAGGGCCACGGGCCGGCATCAACGTAACGCGGCGGCATATCGACGCTCGAACCAGCCTTTCGCCCAGTGGAGCATGGCTGATCGCAGCACCAGTCCATGACGTTCCGAGCGATAGACAAGCGTGCCGCTGTCCAACGAATCGATGATGCACATCAGCTCCGGCCGGGCGACCCTTGTTGGCGTCCGGCCCAGGAGAGCGTCGAGCAGGTTGACTGCGGCGACCTTGCCCTGTCGGTCCGCCATGTGCGCCTGCTTGGGCATCCAGTCGGGGCCCGGGTAGCTGCCCGCGTCCCCGACGACATAGACCTGCTCCAGGCCGGGCACGCGCAAATAGGCATCGGCACGGACGAATCCGCCCGGGCTAAGCGGCAGGCCGCTCCCCTGCACCCACGCGGGGCCCGTCAATCCCGGCATGAACAGAATGGCATCGGCCGGGACCACCCCGCCTTCCGTATGGACGGCATCCGCTTCGAACTTCAATAACTTGTGCCCCAGGTGCGCTTCGATGCCACGCCGGCGCATCTGGTCGAGCAACCCGTCGACGGCCCGCGCGCCCAGTCGCTCTCCCGGTCGGGCGGATGGCGAGAAAAGCACGAGCCGGAAGCGATCTCGCCGATGCGTTCGCCGCAGCCAAGTCTCGATCCCCAGCAGGAGTTCGAACATCGGTCCCCCACGGACCACGGTGGGTTCGGCGGGGTTCCCGGCAAACCCAATGGCGATGGTGCCCCCCTGCAGTCCCTGCAGCCGCCTCTGGATGGCCGTGGCGGCCTCGACGCCTTCGCAAAGGGTCATGGCGTGCTCGATGCCCGGCAAGGTCTTGATGAAGCGACTGCCGGTGGCAATGATCAGGCCGTCATTTTCGAGCGACGTGCCATCTTCCAGATGTATGCGCCGACCCGCCGCGTCGAGACCCCGTGCACGACCGGCGATGAAACGCACGCCGAGGCGGTCGTAGAACGGGGTCAGCGGCAGGCGCAGGTCGTCGCCGCGGCGCAACCCGACTGGCACCCAGATCAAGCTGGCCTGGTACACGAGTTCGGCGCGTGGGGCGACCACGGAGATGGGAATCGCCGGATCGCGTCGTCGCAATTCCCGCACGGCACTGACCGCACCGAAGCTGCTGCCAATGACCGTAATGCCGCGCACGGCCCGCTCCCGTCCAAGCGTTGGCCGTCAGTGTTGCACCATCGACAAGGGAACCACACGGGATCTTTTGCGGTGATTCGTCACGTCGGCGTGGCCTGCTCGCGCGGGACGCGGTTGCAGCGTTCGCCGGCCGCCGGGCTCGCCCATCGCATTGGGCATGCCACCGTCGTGTTCGGGCGGGCAATCGGGCTCGGCGTGTTCAGGCGGATCCTCCCGTCGCCCCTCGAAGCGGCGAACGCGGTCGCTCGACTCAACCGCACGTCCCCCGGCGGACCTCACGCCGCCGACTTCGCGTCGCCGGATCCCAGCAACCCGATTTTCGAGCCGCGAGCCAGGGTCAACGCAATCGCCCGGCCCTCGGGTTGCTCAAGGCAGTGGGTTCAGGGTAGCGGTTGCCACGGGGGCCGTGGTCCCCTGCCGGCCATCCAGCGCGCGTTGCAGCTCGTCACGGAACGTCTGGAACCGCGAGAGTTCACGCCCGTCCAGGGTGACCGGAGTGACGACCGCCGGCAGCAATTTCACCGGATTGGCCTCCGGGGTCACCGCCGCCGTCCGGGACTCGATGCGAAGGGGGTCGATCCGGCGCCCGTGCTCCCAGATTTCAAAATACAGGTGCGGTCCCGTTGACAGGCCGGTACTGCCCACGTAGCCGATGATCTGTCCGGCATGAACCTCTTCGCCATCGTGCAGGCCATGGGCGTACCGCAGCATGTGGCCATAACGGGTCACGAGATCGGGGCCATTCCTGAGCTCGATCATGCGCCCGTAGTAACCGTGCCAGCCAATGAAATCCACGCGCCCGGTGGCCACCGCGTGGATCGGCGTGCCCAAGGGCGCCGCCAGATCAACGCCCTTGTGGAATTCGGGGATGTGCAGCACGGGATTGATCCGCCAGCCCCAGCCCGAGGTCAATCGCGCCGAAGGCACCGGCGCCCGCAGGGGGATGGGCATCAGCCCTCGCCCCTCGGAATCGGCCAGCACGGTGTGCCCGTGGACGTCGACGAAGCGATACAACGTGTGTTCGCGCCCTGTGGCGTAGACGGTCAAGCGCACCAGATTGGACCCCGATCCATCCGGTTGGCGCATGAACAAGGCGTCGACGAGCGCTCCAGGAGGCAATGGTTGCGGCAGGTTGCTGTCCCGTGCAATCCAGTCCTCGATTGCCCGCGCCATGGTCGGGTCGATGTGATGGGCTTCCATCTCGGCCGTCAGCGAATGGGCCACCATGAAGCTGACATCCTCGGGCGTCCCCTTGGGCAGGATCGGCGCGCTGCCGTCGGTGACCCCGTTGTCGACCGGCGTGGTCAGCGTGGCGGTCAATTGTCCGCCCTGGCTACGCATGTCCGGCGGCAAGGCACGCCGCGGCCCTGGCGCGACGCCGGGCAGTCCCCAGCCCAGCACGAGGTTACGCAAATGCGGATCCTTGTGCAGAATGCGTACGCCGACGACATGCCGTCCCCCGCGCGCGGGGACCAGGCACGCCTGGACGCGGTCGCCCGCGCGCAGGAAGCGCAGCGGCATGCGATGGGCAATCTTCTGCCCCCAGACGAAGGCATCACTCCGGGATACGCCCCAATGCGCAAACACCCCATCGATCATTTCGCCTGGCCGCAGCACGGCGGATACGCGCTGACAGGCGAGGGCTGGCGCCGAGATGGCCGCCATGAGCAGCAGCAATGGGACAAACGCGCGATGAATTGAGCGCATCGGTGGGTCCTCGGACGGTCGTTTCAGGGTCCCGCGGTGCCGAGCGGCGATCGCGAAGCATCGACTCTTATAACCGGCGCTGGTTAGAAGGACGTTAGATCACGCCGTCTTCACACCTTACCGAACTGTACGATTTCGTATAAACCGTGTAGTTCAGTTTTCCTTGACCGGCAGGTATTTGGGCGTTTTCGCGGGCCTCAGCGAGAAGAAACGTATTTTTCGCGGCGGATGGAGGACACGGGCAAGCCTGCCTGCTTGAGGACCTCGAAACTCGCGTCGACCATGTTGGGATTGCCGCACAAGTACGCGATGTCCCGGTCGGGGTCAGGCATGAGCTTCGGCAAGACGGACTGCACGTAACCAAGGTGGTCCTGGGGCCCGGGATGGGGACGCGGGCCACGGCTGAAGCAGGGAATGAAGCGGAAGCCCGGATGGGCTGCCGCAAACGACGCGAACTCCTCGCCATACAGCAGTTCGGCTTCGCTTCGTGCGCCGTAAACCAGGATCACGTCAACCCCTCGATCCCGCATCTGGTGCGCCAGCTCCGGCAACATGGCGCGGTATGGCGTGACGCCCGTGCCCGTCGCGATGAGCAGGTAGCGCCTGTTGGTGTCCTGGTCGGCGAGCACAAACCGTCCGTAGGGTCCGCTGGCCTCCACGGTCCCGCCTTCGTCGAGATGCGCGAACAGCTCGCTTGCGGCTCCACCGGGCACGAAGCTGACCGCGATTTCGATCAACTCCACGGGCTGGCCAACGGCCTTCGCCACCGTGGCAATGGAGTAGCTCCGCTTGGTCGGCTTGCCGTCCGCGTAGGTGAAGTGGATCTGCACGAACTGCCCGGGAGTAAAGGCAAACGCCAGACCGTCGGTCCGGGCGAAAGCAAGGTGGCGCACGCTGGGCGCGATCATTCGGCTCTGCGCGAGGCGCAGGGTGAAATGCTGGATCATGTGTGGTTCGTCGTCGGTTGCCGCAAGGGAATCGCTGCGTCTGCCCGGGCGCGACGTGCGCACGCCGAGCGCCGATATACTAGCCGCTTACACTGGATGAGCCCCCATGCCCCCGATCCCTGCGCTCGATCTTCGCGCGCTGCGCAAGACCTATCCCAATGGCGTCGAGGCGCTCAAGGGCATCGACCTTCGCGTCGAAGCCGGCGACCTGTTTGCACTCCTGGGGCCGAACGGGGCGGGCAAGTCGACCTTGATCGGTATTCTCGCTTCGTTGGTGAACAGCACAGGCGGCGAGGCGCGCGTCTTTGACGTCTCCGTGCAGCATGATCGAAGCCGCGCCATGGCCTTGCTTGGCGTGGTTCCACAGGAGATCAACCTCAACCAGTTCGAGCGGCCGTTCGACATCTGCGTGAATGAAGCCGGGTTCTACGGTATTCCACGCCAGATTGCGCGAGGCCGTGCCGAAAAGTACCTCACGGAGCTGCGCCTGTGGGACAAGGCCTTCGGTCCCGCGCGGAACCTGTCCGGTGGCATGAAGCGTCGATTGATGATCGCCCGGGCCATGATGAACGAGCCGCGCGTGTTGATCCTGGACGAGCCTACCGCGGGCGTCGACATCGAGATCCGTCGGGCGATGTGGCAGTTCGTGCAGGCCATCAACCGCGGGGGCGTGACCGTCATCCTCACCACGCATTATCTGGAAGAGGCCGAGAACCTGTGCCGCAACGTGGCCATCATCGATCATGGCCGCATCATCGAGCACACCTCGGTCAGGGCGTTGCTGGCGAAGCTTGACGTGGAGACGTTCGTTCTCGACTTGGCGCCCCCTCATGCGCCGCCGGTCCTGCCGCACGTCGAGGGCATGCAGCTCCGGCGCGTTGACGATGACACGCTCGAGGTTGAACTCCCGAAAGGACGGGACCTCAACGCGCTATTTGCTGCGCTGAGCGCCGCGGGCATCCTGGTGCGCTCGATGCGCACCAAGGCGAATCGCCTTGAGGAACTGTTCCTCAGATTGACGGGCAGCGGCGCGGAGGTCGCAGCATGACCGTTCGCGAGCAATGGGTGGCCTTCCTGACGCTGATTCGCCGCGAGATGATCCGAATCCTCCGGATCTGGGGCCAGACCCTCATGCCCCCGGCCATCACGATGACCCTGTATTTCCTGATCTTCGGCACGTTGATCGGGTCGCGGATCGGCACGATCCATGGATTCACCTACATGCAGTACATCACGCCGGGTCTCGTGATGATGAGCGTGATCGTCAACAGCTACGGCAACGTCACCAGCTCCTTTTTCGGCGCCAAGTTCGGCCGCTACGTCGAGGAGATGCTCGTCAGTCCGATGCCACCTCGGGTGATCCTCGCCGGCTATGTCGGCGGCGCGATGCTTCGGGGCCTGATGGTGGGCGTCATCGTGCTGGCGATTTCGCTGTTCTTTACGAGCCTGCACGTGGTGAGCGCGTGGGTCACCATCAGCAGCGTCGTCCTGACAACAGCGATATTCTCGTTGGCCGGCTTCATCAACGCGATGTTCGCCCGCAAGTTCGACGATATCGCGCTGGTGCCCACCTTCGTGCTGACGCCCCTGACCTATCTGGGTGGCGTGTTCTATTCGATCGACCAATTACCCGAGCCTTGGCGGGCGATCTCGCATGCCAATCCGATCCTGTACATGGTGAGCGCATTCCGGGATGGCATGCTCGGGATCGGCGACATTGCGCTCGGCCCGGCCTACGGGGTGATGGTGGTCCTGCTGATCGCGCTGGGAATCACCGCCGAACGGCTGCTCCACTACGGCCGGGGCCTGCGGAGCTGACCAGCGTCCCGGCGGGGGCCCCTGCCGCGGTCACAATTGGACGCTTCGATCGGCCGCGAGCAGTTCGGCCGGCAGGGGCGCCGCGGCCAACCCTCGCGTAAAGAGAGCCGCCTTGAAGCGCTCGCCCATCGCCTCCGGCAGCATCAGCCGCTTGATTTCTTGCGCCAACCGGTACAAACCCTGGGCATCCTGGCCCTGGGCAGCCTCGGCATGCACCGTGGCGATCCCAGCCGCCTGCAGGAAGAGTCCCTGCGGCACGTAGGCGGCCAACTGCAGTCCTGCAGAAGCCGCCGCCTCCACGAGTGCGCTGAAATCGACACTGGCGGTGAGGTCCTGCAACCCGGGATGGAAGAACACGTCCTCGTGGACACGGTGCCTGTAGAACGCCCGCAGCGTACCCCCCGAGCGTCCCGGCTGGTAGTACTCGGCCCGCGGATATCCATAGTCGACGAAGAGCGCCAGTCCCTGTCGCAATGTTCCCGCAACTGCCTGCATCCAGAAGGGGAGCTGGGGCAACAGCTCGGAGCGATAGCCTTCGGCCAATGGGCGACCGATCGACCGCTCCAGATGCCGCACGGCGGATGCCACGAGGAAGTCGGCCGGCCGGTCTTGCAACATGAATTGGCCCATTCCATCCAACGCCACGTGCTCTTCGAAGACCTCGCCATCACGCACGCAGAAACGCGTGGCGGGAAGCGCATCGACCACTTCGTTGGCAAACAGGACACCGTGCCATGGATTCTCGGGAGGGCGGTCAATCCACTCCACCCGGCCAGCGACGTCCGCGGGAAGGTTGGCGTGCAATCGTTCCTGTTGGCGCGCGCGCAGCTCGGCGCTCGGCTCGAGCATCCGGTAGCGCACGGGAAGCGTGCCAGCCGTGGCGAGCGCCTTGAGCATGTGTTCCGCAAAGGCGCCGCTGCCCCCGCCCAGCTCGAGCCATTCGAAATCGTCGTCAAGGGTCCGCATGGCGGGCACCAGCGCCGCGGCCACGCACCGGGCAAACACCGGCCCGAGTTCCACGCTGGTCACAAAATCGCCATGAACGCCGAATTTCCGCGCCCCGGCGCTGTAGTAGCCGAGCCCGGGTGCATAAAGCGCCCGCTCCATGTAAGCACTGAAGGGCAGCGGCCCATGCGATGCGATGAGTTCGCGCAAGTGCGCCACAAGGCGGGCGGAATGGGCAAGGGCTGCGGCATCTGGCGCAGGCAAATCGGCTTTCAGCATCGTGGCAGCCTACACAAAAAAGGGCCGGCGTTGCCGCCGGCCCTGGTTGCAGATGGACTGCGACCGTCAGAAGCGATAGTTGAAATCGACGTAATACGAGCGGCCGTAGATGTTGTAGGCACCGTTGTCGTAGAAGGGCCAGCCCGTGTAGCTGCGGTCGAGCGGCGGCATCGAATTGAACAGGTTGTTGACCGTCAGGGCAACGCTAGCCACGGAGCCGATGTCGTATTTCACCGTGGCGTTGTAAATCACCCACGGCGGCAACCGGCCGGCATTGTAGGTCTGGTAGACGGTTGGGTTGGTGTAGGCCGCCAAGTTCGGCAATTTGCCGTAGCGGACTGCAGTCAACGCCGTCGTCCAGTTGTGGATGTTCCAGACCAGCGTGCCATTCAGGATGGTCTTGAACTCCGGACCCAGCGCCGAACCACCCTGCGCGGACAGGTAGTCGTAGTAAGGGTTGTGCAGCAGGTCATAGGTCGGGTCGCCGGGGCCCAGCTGCAGGGTGTGATGCATGGTCACGTTGTACTGCCCGCTGAGGGTGAAGGTACCCCAGTGACCGGCGTCGTAGGTGTAGCTTCCCTTCGCGATGACGCCGCTGACGCGCTCCCGGGCGATGTTGATCGGCTCGATGGTGACGCCGTTGATCAGGTACGGAACCGGCGCCGTGGCACCAGCTCGCGAAACAGCTGCATACGCGGTCTGGCAAAGCGGAGAGTTGGCAGGGATCTGCCCCAGCAGGCATTGCGCGTCGTCCAGCAGCAGGGTGTTGATACTCTGATACTGCACCTCGTTGGCAATCCGGATGTCGTAGTAGTCCGCGCTGATGTTGAAGCCCGACGTCGGCGACCAGACGAAACCCGCGCCCCAGCTCTTGGCGGTAATGGGCGATAGATTGGGATTGCCGCGCTGCGTGCCCTTGATCTGCGCGTTGATGTAAGGGTTGTTGATGCTGGAGCAGTCGGAATAGGGCGTTCCCGGATACAGCAGCTCGCACTGATAGTAGTCCGTGACCCCCGTGAAGAAGCCACTGTTTCCGACAAATGCATAGCCCATGTCGGGCATGCGGAAGGCGGTCGAGTAGTTGGCCCTCAGCAGCAACGTGCTGAGCGGTCGGTAGGACAGCGCGATCTTGTAGGTCGGCCGGCTCGACGTGCTGCCGCCATCGTTATGGAACCGGTCATAGCGGGCGGAGATGTCGGCGCTCAGCTTGCTGATGAGCGGGATGTGGAACTCGACCGCGCCTGCGTAGTTGTTGCGGCGACCGCCACCGGAGGAGCCGGTGTAACCCCAGAAACCGCCGGAATTCAGCACCGGGTTCACTGGCAGCGACCAGTTCTGGTCGCCGGCCTGCAGCACGCCGGCGAAGCCGACGTCGCCCGCCGGCAATTTGAACAGGTCCGTGTTGGTCACCTGGAGATTCAGGTTCTGCGTATACGACTCGCTGCTGCTGTGCATGTTCCCCAAGAAGCTCTGGTACTGCGCTGGCGTGATGTTCTTGAAGAAGTTGGCATAGTTCGGGTTGTACACCGGATACCCGTAATACGTGCCCAGTTGCGGCCCCAGGAACTGCTTCTGGAAGAAGGCATCAACCGCGCTCGTCAAGGGGTGCGGTGTGTTCGTCACCGTGTTGAACTGCGAACGCGCATAGAACGCGTCATAACCCCAATTGCTGCTGCCCACGTTGCCGCGGACGCCGCCGTAGAAGTTGTAGCTGCGGTCAACTTCGTGGGTGCCATTGACCAACAGGCCACCCACCTCTTCCGGTGCAAACGAACGGAATGGATTCTGGAACGATCCCGTACCCGCGTTGAAGATGATGCCGGGGCTGCCGCCGTTGTAGAACGCACTGATGTTGGGCTCCCACCAGTTGTAATACGGGCCGGCGCCGTAGTCCTGCGTCTGGAGATTCGCGACCAGGTTCCCGTAGATCTCCATGTTGTCGTTGACGCGGAAGCTTCCCGACAGATAGCCGCTGGCCTGGTTGTTCTTGTTCATTACCGTGTTGTAGCCCCAGAAGTTCGGGCTGCCACACATGTACCCGCCGCCGGGCACGTAGGTGCCTGGCGTCGGCCCGCTGACGAGCGTCTGGAACCGCACCGTCGTACCGCCATATTGGTTGGCGACATTGGCGCAAGCGTTGGGCGTGATGCTGTTCGGGTCTACGTAGTTGAAGAGGGTGTAGTCGAAAATACCGAAAGCACCGAACGGCTGACCCTTCAGGTAGGGATTCGGGTTGGCATAGGACGTCCCGTAGGGCCGCTGGAACTGGTAGATCGGTTGCTGCGTCGAGTACTGCAAGCCATAGACCATGTCCAGGCGGTTGTGGTGGTAGCCGCCGACCATGGAAATCAACTGGCTGCTGCCGCCGCCATCCGAGTAGCCGCCGGCGCGGTACTCGAAATGCACGCCGCTGACGTGCTTCTTCAGGATGATGTTGACAACGCCCGCGATGGCGGCCGATCCGTAAATGGACGACTGATTCCCCGGCACGATGTCGATGCGGTCGATCATGGACAGCGGGAAGTTCGAGATGTCCTGCACGCTGGCAGCCCCGTTGTAGAGCAGCGGGTAATCGGCCAGCGGGTGGCCATTGACCAGGATCAGGGTGAAATCGGGCGGCAGGCCCAGCAACGAGACGGTCTGGGCGCCCTGGGTGAAGCTGGCGGTCGCGGAGGCGCCCTGGATTTCTCCGGTGGCCAACGGCATCGCCTGCAACGCCTGGTAGATGTTGGTGAAACCCTGCTGCTTGATGTCCTGCGCCGTGATCGAAACCGTCGGAGTGGCGGTCTCGAGTTCGGCCGTCGGGATGAGCGATCCGGTCACGATGACCTTCTTCAGCTCCTTGGGCTTACCGTTCTGGTTCTGGCTGCTGCCCTGCGTGTCCTGCGCGTGCACGGGAACGGCATAGGCCGAAGCGGATAGTGCGGCCACGATCGCGGCCGCCAGAAGATGGCGTTGCATGGGCTTCATGGGGCGGAACTCCGTGTGTTTGGTTCTTTGGTCAACCGGTTGTCACAGCAGCCAACTCGTGCACGAAGGTGTGCGCATGCGCACACCCTTAACCCGAACCTAACGGCACCATGCCGTGCTGAGCCAGTGGCAGACGGCCGGTGTAATGAAAATGTATTTGCGATGACGCCATATTTGTAATGTTTGTCAAGCGCATGTCTGGATTGGGAAATTGCCGGCGCGCTGGGCCCCTTTGTTCGGGCAGCTCGCCGATGCCTGTCCGCGTGCGCGATGACCGCAAGGGCTTGCGTATGGCCCGGTCGGCCGGTTTCGGTGGCAGCGGGCGACGCGATCCATCGGCGCCTGCCCGCGTCGCAGCACAGGCGTAATGGCTACCCCATAGGCGGCCAATCCGCCTCCGCGGAATGCATCGCGGCCAACGGCCCGAATGCTTGCCGGGTCCTGAAGCCTGGACGCTGCGCCGGATCCGGCGTTCAATCGTTCACGAAGGCCTCGCCGCGTTCAATGACGATGCCGACCCCGGCGACACCCTGCACGGCGCCCGGCTTGTCGATGCGCAGGCGGACCCACGGTGCGCCGAATTCCTTACGCAGCAGCTCCGCCATGCGCTCGGCCAGCGTTTCCAGTAGCGCCGGCTGCATGCTTGCCGCCAGCTCGCGAAGCCGTCTCGCAATGGCGTCGTAATCCTGCGTCAGCGCCAGGTCATCACGGGCCGCCGCCATCCGGGTATCGCAGGCGATATCGAGGTCCACACGAAGCCGTCGCGGTCTCGCGCGTTCCTGCGCGTAAACACCCACGACGGCGTGGATTTCCAGCCCACGGAGATAGATGCGATCGCGAGCAGGCATGTTCATCTCGAGTGCATGACGGACGGTAGGACGGACCCTTGGCGAAGAGGTGAATCAGGCCACGAGCGGGACCATGCTCTCGAGCGGCCAACGCGGATGAACGCGTATCGACTGGTCCTCATGCTGTCCGACGGCCAAGCGCAGTGCCCCCGCGTGGGCGATCATGGCCCCGTTGTCGGTGCAGAACTCGGGGCGCGGAAACCAGGTTCGAAAGCCGCGGTGCGCTCCGGCCTCAGCCAACGCCGCTCGCAAGGCCCGGTTGGCGCCGACCCCCCCCGCGACCACCAGGCGCCGACTGCCGACACTGGCCAAGGCACGGCGACACTTCTCGACGAGGGTTTCGACGACGGCAGCCTGGAAACTGGCCGCAACGTCGGCACGGACGCTCTCGCTGCAGTCGCTTCGCCGCCAGGCCAGCATGACCTGGGTCTTCAGCCCCGAAAAGCTGAAGTCCAGTCCCGGACGGTCCAGCAGCGGGCGCGTGAATGCGTAGGCATCGGGCCGTCCGTGCTCCGCCAGCGCCGCCAGCGCCGGCCCACCGGGATAGGGTAGGCCCAATAGCATCGCGGTCTTGTCGAATGCCTCGCCAGCGGCGTCGTCGAGCGTTTCGCCGAGCAGTTCGTAGTCCCCCACCGCCCGCACGTGGACCAACATGCTGTGGCCGCCGGATACCAGCAACGCAACGAATGGCGGAGCCGGTGGATCGGTCTCGAGCAACGGAGCAAGGAGGTGTCCTTCCATGTGGTGGACGCCGATAGCGGGGATGCGCAAGGCCCAAGCCAGCGCACAAGCGACGCCGGCACCGACCAGCAGCGCACCGGCAAGGCCGGGGCCGGCCGTGTAAGCCACGCCGCCCAGCTGTTGCAGGGTGAGGTCGGCATCCGCCATCGTGGCCATCACCAGCGGAAGCAGCTTGCGCACGTGGTCACGACTCGCCAACTCGGGCACCACGCCTCCAAATTCGGCATGCATCGTTGCCTGGCTGTAGAGGCGGTGCGCGATCAGTCCGTCGGGATGGCGGTACACGGCCACGCCCGTCTCATCGCACGAGGTTTCGACGCCCAGCACCGCCTTTGAAACGCACGCCGCGGCCACGCTATACTCTCCGGCTCGCCCGTAGTACGGGCAGTCTAACCGGAGTACCCATGCCGAACGTCAAGGTGCGCGAGAACGAGCCATTCGAGGTCGCTCTCCGCCGCTTCAAACGCACGTGCGAGAAGGCCGGCGTGCTGGCCGAAACCCGCAAGCGCGAGTTCTATGAAAAGCCGACCCAGGAACGCAAGCGCAAGCGCGCTGCGGCCGTCAAGCGGCAAGCCCGTCGCGTTTCCCGCGACAGCGCCCGCCAGACGCGCCTTTACTGAGTCGCGCCATCGCGCAGGCTGGTCAGCCTGCCTACCGACATGGCACTGAAAGATCAGATCACCGAAGCCATGAAGTCCGCGCTGCGCGCGGGCGACAAGCAGCGGCTCGGTGTGCTGCGTCTGGCCCTGGCCGCAATCAAGCAGCGCGAGGTGGATGAGCGAATCCAGCTTGACGATGCCCAGGTGCTGACGGTGCTGGAAAAAATGCTCAAGCAGCGCCGCGATTCGCTCGCCCAGTATCAGGCGGCGCAACGCGAGGATTTGGCGGCGCAGGAGCAGTACGAAATCCTCGAACTCGAAGGCTGGCTGCCGGCCCCGCTGGATCCGTCGGAGCTGGACAAGCTGATCGAGGCCGCCATGGCCGAATCGGGCGCCAGCAGCGCCCGCGACATGGGCAAGCTGATGGCCATTCTCAAGCCCCGGGTGGCTGGTCGTGCGGACATGGGCGCGCTGTCGGCGCGCGTCAAGGCCCGACTGGGCTGAACCCGGCAGCGACACGAGGGCTGCCCACCCGGGGGACCGGGCGCGGCCGACTTCCTTCCGTGGGTTCCGAACCTGTCCCAGATCGGCTTTCGTGCAGCGAAGGGCCCGGCCAGCCCGCTTTCGGCCCACCGGTGGCATGCTTGAATCATGGCGCGCATCCCTGACCGCTTTATCGATGAACTGCTGGCACGCGTCGACATCGTCGAGGTCATCGAGCGCCGGGTGCCCTTGAAGAAGGCCGGACGCGAGTGGACCGCGTGCTGCCCCTTCCACAATGAGCGGACGCCATCGTTCTACGTCAGTCCAGCCAAGCAGTTCTTCCATTGCTTTGGTTGCGGCGCGCATGGGAGCGCCATCAAGTTCTTGATGGATTTCGAACGGCTGGACTTCCAGGATGCCATCGAGGAGCTCGCGCAGCCGCTCGGCCTCAGCGTGCCCTACGAAGGGGGTGGCGACCGCGGTCCGGGTGAGTTGAGCCCCTTGTATGGCGTCCTGGATGAGGCGGCAAACTGGTTCCGCGACGAGCTGGCCCGAAACGCGGAAGCGATGGCCTACTGCATGCAGCGCGGCCTGGATGCGGAGACCTTGCAACGCTTCCGTATCGGCTGGGCACCCGGCCACTGGGATGGCCTCCTCCGGGCGCTGGGAGGAGGGGCGGCGAAGCTCCAATGGATGGAACAGGCTGGACTTGTCGCCCGGAACGAGCAAGGTCGATGGTACGACCGCTTCCGCGATCGGCTGATGATTCCCATCCTTGACCGGCGAGGGCGCGTCATCGCCTTCGGCGGTCGCGTCATCGACAAGAGGGAGGGCGCGGGCAGCGGCCCCAAGTACCTCAATTCGCCGGAGACGGCGTTGTTCCACAAGGGACGCGAGCTGTTCGGTCTTTGGCAGGTCCGACAGGCCAGTTCGACCGTCGAACGGATCGTCGTCGTGGAAGGCTATCTGGACGCGATTGCCCTCCACCAGCACGGCATGCCGATTGCCGTCGCGACCCTTGGCACGTCCACCACGGCCGAGCATGCCGAATTGCTGTTCCGCGCCGCGCCCGATGTGGTGTTCTGCTTCGATGGCGACCGGGCGGGGCGTGCGGCCGCCTGGCGAGCGCTGGAATCGACCTTGCCGCGGTTGCGCGACGGACGCCAGGCATTCTTCCTGTTCCTCCCCGAAGGCGAGGATCCAGACAGTCTGGTGCGCCAGGAGGGGGGCAGCGCCTTCGTCGAGCGACTGGCCGATGCCATGCCGTTGTCGCAGTACTTCTTCGACCACCTCGCCGCGGACGTGAACACCTCGACAATCGACGGCCGGGCGCGCCTCGCGGAACGCGCGCGCCCGCTTCTGGCGCGTCTACCCGACGGCGCATTCCGCGACCTGATGCAGGTCGCCCTGCGGGAGCGCACGGGGGTGACGTTGACGCCACCCCCGCTGCCTGCGACGCATTCTGGAGCCGGGCAGGGGTCCCTAGATCGCGCACCCGCATCGAACCGACGAAGCCTCGTGCGTGAAGCGATCGCCGCGTTGCTGGCCGACCCGGCGCTGGCAGGCACCGTTTCTCCCCCGTGGGCTTTTGCCAGCCTCGATCGGCCCGGCATCGGCTTGCTGGCGGAATTGCTGGACGTGGCCCGCGCGCGGCCGGGCGCACCGGTCGCGGCCCTGCTCGAGCATTTCGCCAGCCGCCCCGAAGCCAACGCCTTGAACCGGCTGGCCATGGTCACCTATCCGGAAGGCCACGATCTGCGCGCGGACTTTCAGGGCGCGCTGTCGCGGCTGAATCAGCAAGCCCGCGGTGCGCGCTTCGAGGCCCTGGCACGGCGCCTGCAGCAGCAAGGCCTTGATGCGCAGGAAAAGGCGGAATATCTGGCCCTCCATGCACTGCGGCGGCAAGGTCAGGCCTGAATCCCGTCAGCACGGCGCATTGCCCAGCCAATGTGCGGCGATCACACGAGAAAACGCGCCGATGAACCGTTGGTAAACGTTTACAGTCGCCTCGTTTGAACTTCTCGGCTTTCGCCCCATCCAAGGACCGGACGCACGCAACGGCGTCCTCGAGGTTCGTTCCCCTCCCCTGGTGCGAGCCTCAACGGAGCCGAAGCCCTCCCCTGGCTTGGGCTCCACCCCAACCCTGAGAGCTCCCCCCTGGCTCTCGGGGTTGTTTTTTTGGGGGGATCGCAAATTTCGGGGCGCTGGATCAGCCGGTCGCCGGACCGGTGCTCGAACCGCGGCATCGCACCGCCGGCTGGCGGGACGGGTCATCGGACCCCGTACGGGCGCGAGCTCGGCCGCCCGGGATTGCGGTCCGTGGCCGCTCCTGCCGCGCAGGCCGCCCGCGAGCCGCATCGACGCCCGGGTTCCATCCCGGTTCGAGCAGCCAGGCCATCCGCGGCATGCCCCGGACCGAGCGGCCTCCGGCGAGGTCGAAGCCTGCGTGAACCCAGCGCTGGCGTGTGCACCGCACGCGTCATCGGCATGGAGCGGCCCCATCGGGCCGCGCGGCCACCAAAACGAAGCCCCGCGGCGAGCGGGGCTTCGTAAGGGACTTCAGGTTGGCGCGGAAGGAGATCAGAAATCCATGCCGCCCATGCCACCCATGCCACCCATGTCGCCCGCACCAGCGGCCGACTTTTCTTCCTTCTTGGGCGCCTCGGCCACCATGGCCTCGGTGGTGATCATCAGGCCGGCGATGGACGCCGCATTTTGCAGCGCGGAACGCGTGACCTTGGTCGGATCGAGGATTCCCATCTCGATCATGTCGCCAAATTTACCCGTGGCCGCGTTATAACCGAACGTGCCCTTGCCATCGGCAACCTTGGCCAGCACGACGCTCGGCTCATCGCCCGCGTTCGCAACGATCTCGCGCAGCGGCGCTTCCATGGCGCGACGGGTCAGGGCGATGCCGTGATCCTGGTCCTCGTTGTCGCCCTTCAGCGACGTGATGGACGTCAGCGCACGGATCAGGGCCACGCCGCCGCCCGGGACGACACCCTCTTCCACGGCGGCGCGGGTGGCGTGCAACGCATCCTCGACGCGCGCCTTCTTTTCCTTCATTTCCACTTCGGTGGCAGCACCGACCTTGATCACGGCGACGCCACCCGCCAGCTTCGCGACACGCTCCTGCAGTTTCTCGCGATCGTAGTCGGAGGTGGTCTCCTCGATTTGCGCCTTGATCTGCTTGACGCGCGCCTCGATGGCCTTGCTGTCACCGGCGCCGTCGATGATGGTGCTGTTCTCCTTCGCCACCTGGACCTTCTTGGCACGGCCCAGATCCTTCAGCGTCACCTTCTCAAGCTGGAGGCCGACTTCTTCAGAGATGACCTGTCCACCGGTAAGGATGGCCATGTCCTCGAGCATCGCCTTGCGGCGGTCGCCGAAGCCAGGAGCCTTGACCGCGCACACCTTGACGATGCCACGGATGGTGTTCACGACGAGCGTCGCAAGCGCCTCGCCCTCGACCTCCTCGGCCACGATCAACAACGGCTTGCCTGCCTTCGCCACGGCTTCCAGCACCGGCAGCAGTTCACGCACATTGGAGACCTTCTTGTCGTGCAGCAGGATGTACGGATCCTCCAGTTCAGCCTGCATGGACTGCTGGTTGTTGATGAAGTAAGGCGAGAGGTAGCCGCGGTCGAATTGCATGCCCTCGACGACGTCGAGCTCGTTTTCCAGGCCCGAACCGTCCTCGATGGTGATCACGCCTTCCTTGCCGACCTTGTCCATCGCCTCCGCGATCAGCTTGCCGATGCTCTCGTCGCCGTTGGCCGAGATGGTGCCCACCTGGGCGATCGACTTCGAATCGGCCGACGGCTTGGACAGCTTCTTCAATTCCGCAACGGCCGCGTGGACCGCCTTGTCGATGCCCCGCTTGAGATCCATCGGATTCATGCCGGCAGCCACCGACTTCAGGCCCTCGCGAATCATGGCCTGCGCCAGCACGGTCGCCGTGGTCGTGCCATCACCGGCATTGTCGGACGTCTTGGACGCCACTTCCTTGACCATCTGGGCGCCCATGTTTTCGAACTTGTCGGCCAATTCGATTTCCTTGGCCACGGACACGCCATCCTTGGTGATCGTGGGGGCGCCGAAGCTCTTCTCGAGCACCACGTTGCGGCCCTTGGGCCCAAGCGTGGTCTTGACGGCGTTGGCGAGAATGTTCACGCCGCGCAGCATGCGAGCGCGGGCATCTTCACTGAAACGGACTTCTTTGGCTGCCATGAGCGTATTCCTCAAATTTGTGGATCGTGCAGGTAATGCGGACGGATCGTGGCGGAACCTCAGCCTTCGATCACGGCTTGGATGTCCTCTTCCTTCATCACAAGCAATTCCTCACCGTCGATCTTGACCTCGGTGCCGGACCACTTGCCGAAAAGGATGGTGTCGCCAGCCTTGACATCGAGCGGGCGGACCTTGCCCTCGTCGTTGACCTTGCCGGGGCCTGCGGCGATCACCTTGCCGCGGCTGGGCTTCTCGGCCGCGCTATCTGGGATGACGATGCCGCCGGCGGATACACGCTCTTCCTCGAGGCGCTTGACGATCACTCGGTCATGTAGCGGACGCAATTTCATTGACAGACTCCACGATGGGTTGGACAAAGGAGATTGCTGCCTTGGTAGCACTCGGCAGCAATGAGTGCCAAGTTTACCCGCGGGACCGGCCCGACCCAAGCGCTTGTGCCGCTTGGGCCCTGCCGGATCGAGGTGGCGCTTCAATGTGGTGGCTACGTCTCGAGGTTTCAAGCCCTCCCTCGCCCCCACCAGGGGATCGTCCTTCGCCCATCGCTACCCCCCCCCCCCACGGACGCCCGCCCTGCCGCTCCGGTGCTGGCCCTCTGGGCATGGGCCCACGCCGCCCGGACTATCCGAGGACCACCCCTGACCCGGTCCATCCGGCCGCGTGGTCGGCCGCAACCCATGGCCCCGGCAGTCGGCTATCGGGACGCGGCTACACTCCTCGACCATGTACACCCAATGCCCGCATTGCCTCGCGGTATTCGTGGTCGAGGCCTCCCGGATAGGCAGTGCGCATGGGCACGTTCGCTGTGGCCAGTGCGAAGCGCTCTTCGACGCGCTGCCGACGCTGTGCGACGAACTGCCCCCCGGCCCGTACGTGACCCTGCCCCGACAGGATGGCGCCGCGCCGCCCCCGCAGCTCGACGCGCTCGTGCCACCACCCGAGCCGGCGGAGCTCATGACCGCCGCTGCCGCCGATGCCCCGTTGGACCCGCGCGTCGCACCGAGCCCCGAGATTCGACCGGTCGCGGACTCGGCTGATCCGCTGGCGACCCGGTCCGAAACCCTTGAAAGCAATCCGCAGCCGACGTCGGCACCCACGGCCACTGGCGCGGGTGAATGGCCCGACGGCTGGCCCAGACCCATGCTCGCGCAAGGCGAGACCTCAGCCGTCGACCGGGAATCGCTCGCGGCCATTGAGTCGAGCGCCGAGGCGGAAATCCCTCAGCCGTCCGCGCCGGGATTCGTCGATCGCCGGGGGCGGCAGCGCGCACTGCGATGGCGCCTGATGGCAGGCGCGCTCGTCTTGCTGCTGGCAGCCCAGGCCTGCTGGCTGGCGCGCGGGGAACTGATCCGCTTCGCGCCCACGCGCCCGGCACTACTTGATCTGTGTCGCGTCCTCCGGTTGCCGCCGCCGCTGGTGAGTGCGCCGTCTCGGCTGCAGCTCGACGCGCAGGACATCCGCCGGCATCCCGAAGTCCCCGGTGCTCTGCTGATCAGTGCCACGCTGCGCAACGCCGCACCTTGGCCTCAACCCTATCCCCTGCTCCAGGTGCAGTTGTCCGACCTCTCCGGCCGGGCTGTCGCGGAACGTGTGTTTGCGCCTGCGGCGTATCTACCGGACGCTGCGATCGCGGACCATGGGCTGCCCGCCGGTGCGCGCGCCGCCATCAGCATCGAGGTACGCGATCCCGGCCCTCGCGCCGTCGCATTCCAGATCCGCATCGCACCGCCTGACAGTCCGACCGGGGCCGAGTAGACTGGGCGCCCCCGAACGGGGCGACGGCGTGCCCAAAACAATGCGCCGCGAATACAGTCTGCCCGAGGGGATCTGCTCATGTCCGCCGCACCGACCAAGCCAAGCGCCGCCAATAGCGATCATGGCGAGAGCGCGCTTGCCCAGTGCGTGACGCAACTCGTTCGCCGGTATCTGCGCGATCTCGACGGCAATGCGGCCGGAGCCGAGCTGCATGCGCTGGTCATGCAGAGCGTCGAGGCGCCACTATTGCGCGAGGTGCTCGCCTGGCACGGCGGCAACCAATCGCGTGCGGCGGCTACGCTCGGGATCAACCGCACGACGCTTCGCAAGAAGCTGGGCCAGCACGGCATCGACTGATGTGCAGACGCTGCACGGCCAGCATGAGATCCCCCTGGTCGCGCCTGCAGCTGGGCCGCTGATCGCGTAAAACCAAGGAATCGACCATGTTCGACACAACGTTGGCGCCGTTGCGCCGCGCACTGCTCAGTGTTTCCGACAAGCGCGGCCTCGTCGATCTCGCCCGCGCGCTGGATGCACTCGGCGTCGAGTTGGTCTCCACGGGGGGCACCGCGCGCGCGCTGCGCGAAGCCGGCTTGCCCGTGCGCGAGGTGCGCGAGGTGACCGGCTTCCCGGAAATCATGGATGGTCGTGTCAAGACGTTGCACCCCCGCATTCACGGCGGGCTGCTTGGCCGCCGCGGAACCGACGACGAAGTCATGGTCGAGCATGGAATCGCCGCGATCGACCTGCTGGTCGTCAACCTGTACCCGTTTGAACAGACGATTGCGCGGCCTGACAGCAACATGGACGAAGCCATCGAGAACATCGACGTGGGCGGTCCAGCCATGCTGCGCGCAGCGGCCAAGAATCACGCCCACGTCGCGGTGCTCGTGGATCCCGCCGACTATGCGTCGCTGGTCGAGGCCCTGCGCAGCGATGGCGGGACGACCTTGCCGCTGCGCCAGCGCCTGGCGGCCAAGGCTTTTGCCCATACGGCACGCTACGATGGATTGATCGCCGATTGGCTGGGCATGCAATGCGAAAACGCCCGCGGAGAGCCCTTCGCCCCCACGTTGCATCTGGCACTGCGGCGCGCGCACAGCCTGCGTTATGGGGAAAACCCCCATCAAGCGGGTGCGCTATATCTTGAATCGGACGCACCGCAGGGCACCGCCGCGACGGCGCGCGTGCTGGGTGGCAAGGAACTCTCGTACAACAACCTCGCCGATGCCGATGCGGCCCTGGAGTGCGTCAAGGCCTTTCAACGCTCGCCGGCGTGCGTGATCGTCAAGCATGGCAATCCATGCGGCGTCGCCCTGGGTGCGGACATCCTCTCGGCTTACCGTGCCGCCTACGCCTGCGATCCGACATCTGCCTTCGGCGGCATCATCGCCTTCAATCAGGCGCTTGATGGTGCAACGGCCCGGGCGATACTCGAGCAACAGTTCGTCGAAGTGGTGCTCGCGCCTGAAATCGATGCCGACGCACGTGGTGCGTTTGCCAAGAAACCCAACGTGCGGTTACTGGCGACGGGACCCTGGCCTGAGCAGGCGCCGCAAGCACGCGAACTCAAGCGCGTTGCGGGTGGCTACCTTGTCCAGGACACGGACCGGGACACGCTGTTGCTGACGGACCTCAAGGTCGTGACGCGGCGGGTTCCCAGCGCTAGCGAACTGCGAGACCTGCTGTTTGCCTGGCATGTGGCGATGTACGTCAAATCCAATGCCATCGTCTATGCACGCGATGGTCGCACCTTGGGTATCGGTGCCGGCCAAACCAGCAGGGTCATCAGCGCCCGGATCGCGGCGTTGAAAGCCCAGGAAGCGGGGTTGGCGTTGCAGGGCGCGGTCCTCGCTTCCGATGCATTTTTCCCGTTCCGCGACGGAATCGATGCTGCCGCAGCGGCTGGCCTCAAGGCGGTGATCCAGCCGGGTGGCTCCATGCGCGATGGCGAGGTGATCGCCGCGGCCGACGAGCATGGCATGGCGATGGTATTTACAGGCATTCGGCACTTCCGGCATTGAGTTGCAACCCGAAAGCTCAATTTCCGCTTGCAGGACGAGGTGCGGCGACCCCGCGATCAATGCGCTAGGTTCTTGGCACCGACAGTCGAGGGGACTCTGCGATGATTGATCATCGAATCGAGGAGCGCCCGTGAAGCCCTGGATGATCTATGGCGCGAACGGCTACACCGGCACGCTGATTGCGCAGGCCGCGACCGCGGCCGGGCACCGGCCCATCCTGGCTGGACGAAACCGGGATGCCGTTGGCCCCTTGGCGCGGAAGCTGGGGCTCGAGAAGCGGATCTTCCCGCTGTTGGGTCCGCGATCCATCGAAGCCAGCTTGGAAGGCATCGGCCTGGTGCTCAATTGCGCGGGGCCGTTTGTCGATACGACGCCGCCGCTACTCGCGGCCTGTCTCGAGGCAGGCGCGCACTACCTGGATATCACCGGTGAAATCGAGGTTTTTGCCCACTGCCACGCCCGGCATGAACACGCGCAATCGCGAGGCATCGTTATCCTGCCGGGGGTTGGCTTCGACGTGATACCCAGCGACTGCGTGTCATTGATGCTCAAACACGCGCTGCCGCGGGCCGATGAACTGATCCTCTCCATCGAGGCAGAGGGTGGCCCCAGTCCCGGCACGGCGCGCACCGGTCTCATGAGCTTGGGGCAATCCGGCCGAGTCCGGATCCGCGGGAAGCTTCAACGAGTACCGTTGGCGTGGAAGACGCGAAGCATGATCCGCGATGGGATTGAACGCCAAGCAGTCACGATTCCATGGGGCGATCTCTATACGGCCTGGGTATCCACGGGCATCCCCAACATCGAAACGTATCTGGCGATGCCCCCGCACGCGATCAGACGACTTCGCCGCCTTCGCTGGATACGTCCGCTGCTGCGCGTGGGTCCGCTTCGGCAACGCCTTGAGGATCGCATGGTCCGGGGAATCCACGGCCCCGACGACGCGACGCGCGCGGCGACGCACGCCTATGTCACCGGTGAGGTGCATTCCGCCGATGGGGGCAGCGCGACAATGACGCTGCAGACACCGAATGGCTACACGCTGACTGCAAGCGCCGCACTCGACAGCGTCGAACACGTCCTCGCCATGCCACCGGCACCCGGCTACTACACGCCGGCCCAGGCGCTGGGCGCGGAGTTCGTGCTTGGCCTGCCCGGAGTGCACCGCATCGATGGCCGTTGAGGTGCGCCGACCTCGCCATCAGCCACGCAAGCGACCGGATCAAATGCCGAAATAGCCTGTGTCGGATCGCCGAAACCTCGGCGCAAAAGGACCACGTCGCGGCGTTCTGGGGCCCCGCAGCCCGACATGGCCGCTTCAACCCGGAGGTCGCCTGCTCGCCCCGCCGGTAGGAACGTGAAACGGCGTCGCGCCGGAGGCGAGGTTGCCAGCTGCAGGAATAGCAGCCAGATGCGGATTCGCATTCGGCTTCATTCGGGCAATCGCCCCAGCACCCATCGACCAACGGTCAGGCCGGCGCGGCGCGCTGCCGCCGATCGCGGCCTCGGCACAGGGCGGCTGAATGCACCTCCAGGGCTCGACCCCTGTCGTTCTGCTTCGACCGATACAATGGGCTGATGGATGTATCTCACTTGCTCGACGCGCTCAACCCCGCCCAACGCGACGCGGTCAGCGCTGAGGGCGGCCACCTTTTGGTGCTCGCCGGGGCCGGCTCCGGAAAGACCCGCGTCCTCACCCACCGCATTGCTTGGCTCATCGAGGTCGGACACGTCCCCCCCTGGGCCATTCTGGCGGTGACATTCACCAACAAGGCCGCCGGCGAGATGCGGGGACGCCTGGATTCGCTACTGCCAAGCCTGACGAAGGGCCTGTCGGTTGGAACGTTCCACGGCATTGCGCACCGTTTGCTGCGCCGACACTGGCTGGAGGCGCGCCTTCCGGAGCAGTTCCAGATACTCGATGCCGATGACCAGCAGCGGCTCGTGAAGCGCGTCATTGCGGGACTGGGTCTCGACGAGTCGCACTTCCCGGCTCGGCAGGCGACGTGGCAGATCAACGCGTGGAAGGACGAGGGCAGGCGCCCGCACATGCTCGAGCATCGGGGCCATGCCGCGACGCGCGCACATATCGACATCTACCGGGCTTACGAGGAGGCCTGCCAGCGCGCTGGCCTTGTCGATTTCGCCGAGCTGCTGCTTCGCGCGCATGAATTGATGCTGGAGCAGCCCGCGATCCTGGCTCATTACCGGGAACGCTGGCGACATTTGCTGATCGACGAATTCCAGGATACGAACACCCTGCAGTATGCGTGGATCCGGGTGATCGCCGGCAGCACCGGGCAGGTTTTTGCCGTAGGCGACGACGATCAGGCCATCTACGGCTGGCGCGGCGCCAGGGTTGAAAACGTCCAGCATTTCCTCAACGATTTTCCGGGCGCGCGAACACTCCGACTGGAGCAGAACTATCGCTCAAGCGCGACAATCCTGGCCGCGGCCAACGCACTGATTGCCCACAACGGGACGCGTCTTGGCAAAAAGCTGTGGACAGCGGGTGACGCAGGCTCGCGAATCGCGCTTTATGCCGCCTACAACGAGCAGGACGAGGCTCAATTCGTCGTGCAGCGAATCGCCTCGCACTTGGAGGCGGGCGGATTGGCCAGTGATTGCGCGGTGTTGTACCGATCCAACGCGCAGTCGCGCGTGCTCGAGGAGGCGCTCCTTGCTGCACGAATCGGCTATCGCGTTTATGGTGGCCTGCGCTTTTTCGAGCGCGCTGAAATCCGCGACGCGATGGCCTACTTGCGCCTCGCCGCGAATCCTCGCGATGACGCGGCGTTCGAGCGCGCCGTCAACACCCCGCCACGTGGAATCGGCGAACGCACGATGGATGCGCTGCGCATGCAGGCTCGTGCCGCGCAGCTTCCCCTGTGGCAGGCTGCGGAGGCCCTGCTCGGGGAAGGTGGGCTTCCTTCACGAGCCGCCAGCGCGCTGCGTGGATTCATGGATCTGGTTAAGCGCATTGCCTCCGGCGCGCCGGACATTGACGGTGGGTTGACGCTACCCGAGCACGTGCGACAGATGCTTGCCCTGTCCGATCTTCGCGGCTTCTACGAGAAGGACGGCCGCGGAAACGCGGAATCGCGGATCGAGAACCTGGACGAATTGATCAGCGTGGCCGCCCGGTTTCAACCGAGCGCCGAGGACGTTGAGGCTGGACTGGGTGCGCTAGCTGCATTCCTTGGCCACGCGGCATTGGAGGCTGGCGAGGCACAGGGTGAGGCCGGCACCGACTGCGTGCAATTGATGACGCTGCACTCGGCCAAGGGGCTCGAGTTTCCCGTCGTATTCCTGGTGGGGCTTGAAGAGGGCCTGTTCCCGTCGCAGAAGTCCATCGACGAGGCCGATCGACTGGAGGAAGAACGTCGCTTGGCCTACGTCGGCATTACCCGGGCACGCGGACGTCTGGTCCTGAGTTACGCGGAATCGCGTCGCCTCCACGGCAGCGTGATCCTGGGCCGCCCGTCACGGTTCCTCGCCGAATTGCCGGGCACGCTGATCGACGAAGTCCGCCCGCGTGTCCTCGTCAGCCAGCCGGCTTACGTGCCGCGCGAGCACGCTCGCGAGTCGCATGTCACCGAGTCGCAATCGCTGCGCCTTGGCCAGCGGGTACGCCATGCGCAATTTGGTGAGGGCGTCATAACGGCCTCGGAAGGCGGGGGGGCGCACACCCGCGTCCAGGTGAATTTTGCCGAGGCTGGAAGCAAGTGGCTCGTCCTCGCCTACGCTCGCCTTCAGCCTTGCTGAATCCACGCCTCGTCCTCGGAGAGGCCAATCAAGTCCCTGTTAGTCGCGGGCGAGGCCCGCACGCTGGAGCGCATCCAGATAGTTCGACCAGTTGCGCGTCTGGTCACGACCGAGCCGGGCCAGCGTGTCCCAACTGAATATCCCCGTCTGATGGCCGTCGTCGAAACGCAGCAGGATGCCGTATTGTCCGACAGGCTCGATCGAATCAACGCCGACGTTGCGCTTCCCTGCAACCAGCACTTCCTGGCCCGGCCCATGGCCCTGGACCTCGGCGCTGGGCGAATGCGTGCGCAAGTATTCCAGGGGCAACGCGTAAACCGTGCCGTCGGTCCATCGGACCTCGAGCATTCGCTCTGCACGACGCAGGCGCAATTCCGCGGGTGCGTTGATCAATGGAGGCGCCCGACGTCCGAGCCATCCTGCACGATCGGCGGCGCAGCACCGGCCACCTCCGCCAGCGCCAATCCATAGGGCTCGCGAAAACTGACGGTGGAGACCTCGGTCCACGCGAAGAAGGACGGTTCGCGCAGCCACTCGGCGTCTGGCGAAAGTTCCTGCATGTTGAATCCATCATCTTCCACGCTGAGCAGGCGCCCTACGTAGCAGACCTCCGACTCTTCCTCCGAATCGACGTGGACCCCGATCACCGGGCCGTGGCAACTCGCGGCGCGTACCACCTGCTCGATGTCGTCCAGCGGGAAGTCTTGGGGCCGAGGCACTTCGATCTGGCGAAGCGACAGGGCTCGCGTGATGAATCCGGCGTGCTCCTCCGGTGCCTCCAGCTCGGTGAGATCACGATGGCGCATCGCATACAAACCATCGAATCCCAGCGTGTCGCCCACCACAGACAGCAGGAAGTACTCGCGCCCAATGCCCGCGATGTAACCGCAGAAGCTGCCGTGCTCGAGATTGCTTCGCCAGACGCGGACCAGCACACCGTTGGCGTGGGCCTCGCGCAATCGGGCCCGAAAGCCCGGTGGTTTCAAGGGAATGATCGTGCCCATGGACGTGATGGATCGCAACAACGGGAAGGGGGGGCGCGCGCCGATGGCGCTTGCGGGCCATTTCCAGCCCGCGGGTGGGTCAGCTTACCAGCCCGAGGTCGGCGCGAGGTTCAGAGAATGTAACGAGACAGGTCTTCGTCGGCCGCGAGGCTAGCCAGAACCTTGTTCACGAATTTCTCGTCGATAATGTATTTTTCGCCGGATTTATCGGGCGCTTCGAAGGAGATCGACTCCACGAGGCGCTCCATGACCGTAGCCAAGCGGCGTGCGCCGATGTTCTCTGTACGACTATTGATCTGCCACGCAAGCTCGGCGAGGCGCCGCACCCCATCCGGGCGGAACTCGAGCTCCACCCCCTCCGTCGCCAGCAGCTCCCGGTATTGCAGAGTCAGCGCATGGCGCGGTTCGGTGAGGATGCGCTCGAAGTCGGCCACGGATAGTGCTTGCAGCTCGACGCGTATCGGAAGACGCCCCTGAAGCTCGGGAATGAGGTCCGATGGCTTGGCGAGGGAAAAGGCTCCGGAAGCGATGAAGAGCACGTGGTCGGAACGTACTGGCCCGTAGCGGGTCGAGACCGTGGTGCCCTCCACCAATGGCAGCAGATCGCGCTGGACGCCCTCGCGGCTTACGCCCGTGGTCGTGCCCGCCGAACCCCCGCGCTGGGCAATCTTGTCGATCTCGTCTAGGAAGACGATGCCGTGCTGCTCGGCCAAGCTGACCGCCTCTTGTCGCAACTCTTCGTCGTTCAGTAATTTGCCGGCTTCGTCCTCCGTCAGTGCTCTCCGCGCCTCGGCCACCGACAGGCTTCGTCGTTGTGCACGGCCGCCACCCATCGACTGGAACATTTGTCGCAGTTGCTGGCCCATCTCTTCCATGCCGGGCGGCGTCAGGATTTCTGCGTGGGACACCGGCTGCGCAAGCTCCAGCTCAACGGAGCGCGCATCGAGCGTCCCTTCCCGAAGTTGCTTGCGAAGCTTCTGCCGGGTGTCCCCATCGGCCGATTCCCCGCCGGTCGAGGCCTCCCAGCCGCCCCGCCGTGGCAATAGCGCATCGAGAAGACGCTCTTCAGCCGCATCTTCGGCGCGACTGTGGACACGCGCAGCGGCCTGGGCGCGGACCATTTTGTAGGCGATGTCCACCAGATCCCGCACGATGGACTCGACGTCCTTGCCGACGTAGCCGACCTCCGTGAATTTGGTTGCCTCGACCTTCAGGAACGGTGCGTTCGCCAGACTGGCGAGACGTCGCGCGATTTCCGTCTTGCCCACGCCGGTGGGTCCGATCATCAGGATATTCTTGGGCGTGATTTCCTCGCGCAGGTCCGGCGGCAGCTGGATTCGCCTCCAGCGGTTACGCAAGGCAATGGCAACGGCGCGCTTGGCCGAAGCCTGTCCGATGATGTGCTTGTCAAGCGCGTTGACAATTTCGCGGGGCGTCAGTTCTGACATGGCGGTGCTGCCTGGAAAGGTTGGGCTGTCTCTAGAAAACGTGTGGGCGCCAAAGCCCGCTTGACTGCATTAGTCGAGCTCTTCGACGGTGATGTTGGAGTTCGTGTAGATGCAAATCTGGCCTGCGATCGCCAGCGCGCTTTCGGCAACCCGACGTGCATCCAAATCCGTGTTGGCAAGTAGTGCGCGTGCCGCCGCCAACGCATAAGGTCCGCCGGAACCAATGGCAATCAATCCGTCTTCGGGTTCAATGACATCGCCGTTCCCCGAAATGAGCAATGAAGCCTGCGGATCCGCAACCGCCAGAAGCGCCTCCAGCTTTCCGAGGCGACGCTCCGTCCGCCAGTCCTTGGCAAGCTCAACCGCCGCGCGCGTAAGGTTGCCGTTGAAGCGGGTGAGCTTGTCCTCGAAGAGCTCAAACAACGTGAAGGCATCTGCAGTCGCGCCGGCGAATCCCGCGATGACACGCCCCTCGCCCAAACGCCTGACCTTTCGGGCATTGGCCTTCATGACCGTGCTTCCGAGTGTCACCTGGCCATCGCCGGCCATGACCACGCGCCCCGCGCGACGGACACTGACGATCGTGGTGGCATGAAAGCTTTCCATGATGGCTCCGTTTGTCCCAATGAACGGTCGATATTGAGTCGCCTACGCTGCATACAAGCCCACTCGCGTTGACGCGCTAAAATGGGCGGCACTGACCCACCGGATGTGCCCATGTCCCTCTCGCCCGAAACTCGCGCACGCATCGAATCGATGCTTAGCCAGCACCGCGTGGTGCTTTTCATGAAAGGCACCCGCCAGCAGCCGCAATGTGGCTTTTCAGCCGCCGCCACCAACGTCCTGAACGAGCTGCTCCCCGACTACCATACCGTCAACGTCCTTGAAGACATGGAGATTCGCGAGGGCATCAAGCTCTACGGCAACTGGCCGACCATCCCGCAGCTCTATATCGGCGGCGAACTCGTCGGCGGTGCGGACATCATTCGTCAAATGTACGGCTCGGGCGAGCTGCAGCAGGCTCTGGGCCTGCCGCCCCCGGATCGCACTCCGCCGACCATCATCATCACCGACAAGGCCGCAGAGGCCATTCGCGCCGGCTTGGCGGAGAACCCCGAGATGGCGCTCCATCTGGAAATCGGGCCTGATCGCTCGGCTGGGTTCCAACTCGCTCCCGCGCGCCCCAGTGACATCGTGACGATCGCGAACGGCTTGGAAATCCGCCTTGATCCTGCGAGTGCGCAACGCGCACGGGGGATCAAGATTGATTGGGTCGAGACCGTCCAGGGGGCCGGGCTCAGCCTGAGCTATCCGGGCAGCGCTGGAAACTGAGAAGCAGCACTCGCGCCTGTCGGGGATCTTTCGACGGCTACGCTGCGGCGAGCACGCAGCAACATAGGGCCTATAGCTCAATGGTTAGAGCAGGGGACTCATAATCCCTTGGTTCCAGGTTCGAGTCCTGGTGGGCCCACCAAATTGATATCTCACGGTGTCTTGTGCTGGAAACCATAAAGTGTCCGTTTTGGCCACTTTATCATTTCACTTTAAGCATAAAGTGTCCGGGTAATCGTTCCAGGCGGCCGCCGTCCCGAACAGGTAGCCTCAGGCACCGGTCAGGAGGCGTGCGCGCAGCGTGTCGGCGCGCAGCTGGCCAATCGACTTTGCCAGATGCGCGGCATTGCCCGGGGCCTTGCGTAGGTGAACGGTTTCCATCCAGCTGGTCAAGGTATCCAGCGACATGACCGCGGCGTGGGGCGCATCGCGACGCGTGATCACGGTCAGATCGGCATCCTCGACGACCCGATCAGAGACCTGCTTGAGGGTGTTGCGGGCTTCGAAGAAACTGACGATGCGCATGGGACTTGTCCTCGGAATTGGACACGTCTGACCAACTAAGACGACGCTTTCCACCCACATGGGTGAAGCCCATCGTCCAAATCCTGTCAGCGATGCAGATGAAATGGCGTTTGACGCGTCCCTTGCATAGCGATCATCCTGAACGCCAAGCCACGCGATCAAGTTCGGGCCCGCATCACGACCTCGGCTGATGTGCTCGTGAGTCGATCGGAGTGGTCGAGGAGTTCGTCCGCAACTCCAGTGCGTCACTGTTGCTTCGGTACCTGCAGTTCGCTGACATTGACCGGCAATAACCCGATTGCGAGGGGCCATGCGCAGCCAAACTCCAGGTCAGATCCTTCTGGGAACCACCCTTCTGGTCCTTGGGATCGTCGGGCTGATCCAAGGGAACTACATCGCCATACTGGAGCCTGTGCCGACCTGGATGGCCGAACAGGGAGCGCTCGCAGATCTCTCCGCGTTGCTCGCCTTGGGATGTGGCATCGGCCTGTTGTGGAAGCGCACGGCCACGATGGCTGCACGCGTCTTGGCCGCGTTTCTGCTTCTCTGGATGCTGTTCAAATTGCGCTTGATTGTGCTTGCGCCCACCGTTGAGGGGTCCTATCAGAGCTGCGGCGAGACCGCCGTCCTGGTTGCCGGCTCGTGGGTGCTTTATGGACGCCTCGCAAGCGAATGGGATCGGCGATGGCTGGCGATCATTACGGGGCCCCGTGGCCTGCGCATCGCCAGAACCGCGTATGGTCTTGCGCTGATCTCGTTCGGCCTTTCCCATTTCGCCTACCTCGATCTAACCGCACCGCTTGTGCCCTACTGGTTGCCGTCTCACGTTGCTTGGGCCTATTTCACTGGCGGAGCCTATCTCGCAGCGGCGGCGGCGATCCTCATAAACAGGTATGCGCGGTTGGCGGCTACCCTGACGGCAGTGCAAATGGGCTTTTTTCTCGTTCTGGTGTGGTTGCCTCGCGTGGCAGCAAGCCGCGCGAGCGCATTCCAGCAGGGAGAATTCCTCGTCACATGGGCGCTTGCAGCCAGTGCATGGGTGATTGCGGAGTCTTACTCGGGCAGACCTTGGCTTGCCCCTCGCTAGGGCCAGCGAAGCTGGCATCGGCTTTCGCGATGCCGCACCATCCTGATGCAAGCAAGCACCGATGGCCGAAAGCAAGCCTTCGCCCGACGACCCACCGTGCCCCGCTTCGCTCATTGCGTTCCGAGATAGTCGGCCTTGCCGATCTCCACGCCGTTGTGGCGAAGGATTGCGTACGCCGTCGTGATGTGGAAAAACAAATTGGGCAGCGCGCGAGCGAACAGGTAGTCGGCGCCCCGCATCTGCACGGATTGCTTGCGTACCGTGAGCATGACCTGGCGATCGTCACTGCCGGCGAATGCGGTCGCGGGGATGCCGGCAACAAATGCCAAGGTCTTGGCGATGCGTGCCTTCAGTTCAGGCAAAGTGACTTCGGTGTCCTCGTGCTTCGGCACCTCGACACCGGCGAGGCGTGCAGCGGCGCCCTTGGCGGTGTCGCAAGCGATCTGCACCTGCCGAGTCAGCGTGAACATGTCTGGCGCCAGCCGGGCGCCTAGCAATACGGCAACGTCGAAGCCCTTGCTGGCGGCGTGCGTAGCAGCCTTGTCGAGGATGGCATCCAGCGCCTTCAAGCTGCGCTCAAACACGGTCACAGAGGCTTCGTACATCAGGGGATTCATCTCGATGCTCCTTGTTGGGGGGAAGCGGATGGTAATCCTTCAAACGCTGGTCCATGAGAACCCCCACCGCCATGGCCCGGAGGGCGCCCCATCGCCTGCGGCCCGACACCGCGATCGGTCAAGGCCAGCTCGTGACATACTGCCCATAGGGGTGGGCGATCGTCGCCCACTTTGGCTTCCCCGCCCGGCTGGCGGCTGTCTCCGTGCGTCGCCGTGGCGCTCTGGATGGAGCGGATATGGCTCCCACAGCGACGCCAGCTGCCGATGGTCCTGTGTTCCGTGCCCGCGGGCTGACCAAAACCTACCGAATGGGTGAAATCGAGGTTCAGGCCCTTCGCGGCGTGGATCTCGACCTTCATCGTGGCGAATTCGTGGTGTTGTTGGGGCCATCCGGCAGCGGCAAATCGACCCTGCTCAACATACTGGGGGGACTGGACGTTCCGACGTCGGGGGACGTCTGGTACGAGGGCCACCACCTGACCCACGCCACTCCGCGTGAGCTGACGCGCTTTCGTCGCGATCACGTTGGGTTTGTATTCCAGTTCTACAACCTTATCCCCAGCCTCACCGCTCGGGAAAACGTGGCCATCGTCACCGACCTCGCGGTCGACCCGATGACCCCCGAGCAAGCGCTTGAGCGAGTCGACCTCGCCAATCGGATGGACCATTTCCCGGCGCAGCTTTCCGGAGGCGAACAGCAGCGAGTCGCAATCGCCCGCGCCATCGCCAAACGCCCCGCGGTTCTGCTTTGCGATGAGCCGACAGGGGCGTTGGACTCGGCAACGGGCGTGCGCGTTCTCGAGGCACTGGAGCGCGTGAATGCGGAGCTTGGCACCACGACCGTCGTCATTACGCACAACGCCGACATCGCGCGCATGGCTCATCGCGTGCTCTATCTGGGCGACGGTCGAATCGTGCGCGAGGATCGCCCGACGAAACGGACCGCGGCGCGAGAACTGCACTGGTGAACGCGCTGGCGCGCAAGGCGTGGCGGGACCTGTGGCACCTGCGTGGGCAGGCGATGGCCATCGCGCTGGTCATCGCTGGCGGGGTGGCCACATTGGTCATGTCGCAATCGACCTACGAATCGCTCGTGGCCACGCAGGCTCGCTTTTATCGGGATGGTGCACTCGCCGACATCTGGGCACCCCTCAAGCGGGCCCCCAACACGCTGGAGGAACGACTGCTGGCAATCCCTGGGGTACGGGCCGTGCAGACCCGCCTCCTCGCACTGGGGACATTGAGCGTGCCCGACTTCGGCGAGCCTGTTCGGGCGGAAATCGTCTCGCTGCCGATAAACGGTGGCCAGCCCTTGCTCAATCGGGTGCAATTGCGCAGTGGCCGCCTACCCAGGCCTGACGCTGGCAGTGAGGTCGTGGTCGGCGAAGCGTTCGCGGCCGCGCACGACTTGCGGATCGGCGCCACGCTCAAGCTGACCCTTCGAGGTCACCAGCACGAGGTACGCGTGGTCGGCATCGGGACGTCGCCCGAATACGTGTATCAGAGTCCACCCGGATCGATGTTTCCCGACTTCCAGCGGTACACCGTTCTATGGATGAATCGTCGCGCCATGGAGAACGCCCTGAACATGGAAGGCGCCTTCAACAACGTCACCCTGCGACTGGTCGCATCGGCTCGCCCGTCGATGGTCATCGCAAGCCTGGATCGGTTGCTGATGCCCTACGGAGGCATTGGTGCCTACGGACGCCATGAGCAAACCTCGGCCCGGTATGTCGAGGAGGAACTGCGCCAGTTGCGGACACTGGCGTGGTTATTCCCGGCAATATTCCTGGGCGTCGCAGCCTTCCTTCTCCACGTCGTGCTCATGCGCTTGCTGGGCACCCAGCGCGACCAGATCGGCGTGCTCAAGGCATTCGGCTATCGGGATCGCACCCTGGCGCTCCACTACCTGACCATAGCCGCACTCATCGCCTTGGGCGGGGCAATCCTCGGCATCGCAATCGGCTCGGGCATTGGCCGATGGCTGGCCCATGTTTACGAGGGCATTTACCGATTTCCTTACCTCTCCTATCGCCTCAGCCTGGGTTCGATTGCGACGGGTGTCGCCGTCAGCTTAGCCTCTGCATCCGCCGGTGCAATGGCCGCCTTGCGTGTTGCGCTCGCACTACCTCCGGCGGAAGCGATGCGGGCGCAGGCGCCGACTCGCTTTCGACCTACGCTGATCGAACGGATGGGCATGCAGCGCTGGCTGTCGCAACCTTCCCGGATGATCTTGAGGGATCTTGAACGCAGGCCGGGACGTGCCGTGATGACGATACTCGGGCTCGCGATGGCTTGCGCCGTCATGATGGTGGGGCGCTTTGAGAACGATGCGGTCGAGCACATGGTCGACACGCAACTCAGTCTCGCCCAAAGCTACGACCTTGGCGTCTCGTTCATCGACCCGGCACCTCGCCGGTCGCTGTTCGAACTGGCCGCGCTACCTGGCGTACGCGACGTCGAGCCGGTCCGGGTCGCTCCTGTGAAGCTGATCCATGGCCACCGAGGCTATCGCACGATTGTTGAAGGCATTCCGGTGGCAGCACGCCTTCGCCGGCCACTGGATGCCCGCCTGCAGCCTGTTGTGCCGCAAGGCGGCGGCGTCCTGCTGACCGACTACCTGCAACGCATGCTCGACGTGCGGGCCGGCCAGTCGATCGAAATTCAGGCGCTTGATGGCCATCGGCGCCGATCCACGGTGAAGGTCACCGGTTTCGTACACGAGTACATTGGAGCCCAGGCCTACATGGACCTGGATGCATTGAACAGGCTGCTGGGCGATGGCGACGTGGTCTCCGGGGCACTGCTCGGGGTAGTTCCCGGTGGCGCGCCCGATGTCTACGCCGCGCTGAATCGACGACCGTGGGTCGCTCTGGTCAATTCCCGACTGGCCGCGATGCGGAGCTTTTACCAGACGATGGGCGAGAGCCTGCTGGTGTTCACCTGGATTGCCGCCCTGCTGGGCGGGGTGATCAACTTTGGATTGGTCTACAACGCGGCAAGAATCAGCCTATCGGAGCGTGCAAGGGAACTGGCGAGCCTTCGCGTGCTAGGAATGACCGAGGGCGAAGTCGGCACGCTGCTGCTCGGGCAATTGGGACTCCTGGTGGCACTCTCGCTGCCGATCGGATTCGGCGCCGGATGGCTGTTGTGCTGGTCGATGACCTTGGGGTTCCGGTCCGAGCTATTCCGCGTGCCTGTCGTACTGACCCCCGCGACGTATGCCTTTGCAGGGATGATGGTGCTGGCCGCCAGCGTCATATCGGCGTTGCTTGTGCGCCGCCGTCTGGCTCGACTAGACCTGATCGCAGTGCTCAAGACGAGAGACTGATGACGAGGCCGCCATGACGCGACACCGACTGTGGCTGTACCCCGCCCTCGCGATCCTGATCGCAGCGGTAGCCTTTTGGGCATTCCGCGGCACGCCTCGACCCGTCGAGGTCGCTGTCGTGCACCGCGGCCCGCTTGTCCAGTACTTCGATGAAGAAGGCCGTACGGAGCTTCCGCATCGCTGGGTGGTGTCGGCGCCCGTGGGGGGCATCCTGCGCAGGATCGATCTACTGCAGGGCGACACGGTCAAATCCGGCCAGGTCATTGCCATGATCGAGCCGGCGCGCGCGGCGTTGCTCGATCCAGCCAATCGGGCCCGTCTTCAGGCTGAGGAGCGCGCGGCGCAGGCCTCAGCCCAGTCCGCCCGGCAACGGCTCGTTGCAGCGCAGACCGATGTGGAACTGACCTCACGCGAACTTCGCAGAATGCGCTCGCTGGCGGCGTCCGGCATGACGAGCGTTGCGGTCCTGGACGAGACCGAAGCACGGCAACGTCGGGCGCTTGCATCGGCCGCAGCGGCAAAAGCCGACGTGCGCGCGTCCGAGCAGCAACATGCGGCACTGGTCGCGTTGTTGAACGGGCAGGGCCAGGGAGGCGGCCAGATCGTCGATGTCCGCGCGCCGATCGCGGGTGTCGTGCTCCGGCGCTACCTTCAAAGCACGGCGGCGGTCCAGGCCGGCGAGCCCCTGCTCGAACTGGGCGACCTGGCGCAATTGCAGGTCATGGCCCAGGTCTTGTCACAGCAAGCCATCGCGTTGCGACCCGGCTCTCACGCCCGAATCATCCGGTGGGGGGGCGAGGGTGCGTTGCCGGCCCGCATCGTCCGGATCGAGCCCGGTGGATTTACCAAGGTCTCCGCGCTGGGCGTGGAAGAGCAACGGACCCAGGTGTGGCTGGAGATCACGGCGCCCCGCGGCCAGTGGTCTCGATTGGGCGACGGCTTTCGCGTTGAAGTTCAGTTCGACGTCGCTCGTCTGCCCGATGTCCTGCAAGTCGCCTCCAGCGCGCTTTTCCGAGATGGGTCGCGCTGGGCGGTCTACCGGGTGGTGAAGGACCATGCCGTGCTGACCTCTGTCACCACGGGCGCACAAGGCGACGACGCCGTGCAGATCACCGGCGGGCTGCATCAGGGAGATGAGGTCATCGCGTTTCCGGACGACCGCATGGCCAATGGGTTGCGCGTGCGCGCAGTCAATGTCCTGCAGTAGCAAGCCCTTCTGCACCGGAGGCGCCGTTTCAATGCCGGATCCGGTAGATCTTGACCAACGGGTGACACATGGGCCTGCGGTAGGCCGAGGCACGGCTTCCGTGCGGCAACGGGGTTCCCGCGCGGGCGATCGATCTCATCTGGTCGATCAAGCGATCGTCTTCATCAACGGCGGTCAGCGCATAGGCGCCCGGCCGCAGCCACAGGGCGCGACGCTCCCCTCGGCAATCGAGCAGCACGCGATCGGCGGGGACTGCCGAGCGAGGCATCCCGATCGGCCTTGCCGCGACCAGGCAGGGAAATGTGCCCCGGCACAATCCACCGGGTATGGGTACCGGCACGCGCAGTCCCCAAAGCCCGAGCCAGGTCGGCCGGCCATGGCTGATCCGTTCGCGGGGGAAAAATACGCTGGCATCATATGCCTGCGGCAGAATCGACCATGGACGGCCGCGCGCATTGATGAAGATGATGGGCTGCCGCGGATGCAGCGTGGAGATCACCTGGCGCCAGTAGGGATTGTCATAAGAGCGGCGAAGACGGCCGACCAGCATCGTCTGCTCAATGACGAGCGGGTCGATTCCCGATAGGTGCATGAAGACTTCCGCCATCGATGCACCACCGAGGTAGCGACCTTGCTTCTCGACATGGGAGAAGCCGGCATTGACAACAAGCCGGGCATCCGGATGCCCGACGAATGCTCGCTTGTAGAGGTTGGTCGCTTCGCCCAGCTCGCGCGCACCGGCATGCGCCGTGTCCATGGCCTCGTAGGCGATCACGCGATAACCGAGTCGCAGGGCCGTGTTCACCATGTCCGCATAGACGGGTTCGCGGGTATAGAAGCCCGTACCCGCCGTGACGTACCGCCGCTGGCGCAAGGCAACCATCCCGCGCTGGTGGAGCGTTTCCGCTGCAAAGGTGTTGAATCCATCTCGGCGCAGGCGCGCTAGCATCGCGACGGTGAGTGAGCGCGTTTCGGGGTTGGTATGGTCTTCGTTGAAGAAGACCGCCCGGCGATCGCGGGCGAGTCGTGCAATGGCATCCAGTGCGGGAACCGCGCGCCAGTGACCAGATCCGGCAAGGGGCGAGGGCGCGGCATGAGCAGGCAACGGAGCCGCAATCGAAAACCGGCGTTGGGCGCGCAAGTAGCTGCCGAGGAATCCGTCGAGCCAGTTCTCATACTGGCCGAAAATGACCGCGAAGGCGGCGCTGGCATGTTGTCGTCCGGCACGGCGCATGAACTCGTCCTGGGCCAGAAGCCCGTGTTCATGCTGTGCGCTCTCGTAGATCCGCTGGACCTCGTTGAGCGCGTCCAGCTGTTCTTCCTGCCATTGCGCGGGTGTCGTTCCGGACCTGGGACGAGTGCTGGATACCGCACACCCGGCAATCGAGCCAACAGCCACCAACAGCGCGCTCACACACAAGCTGCGCCTCAATGCGAGCGATGCCGAGAACCACGATGGCGATTCGGTTGGCATGGCGGCTCCCTCCTGGGGGCATCCGCAGTTTATGCTTATTGCTCTCCCCTGACCGCGCGCAGCCCTTGCCGGCTGCCTGTCGCACCCATGTCCTCGAATGCCTCTGCCGCACCCGCACGGGTAGCGCCCGCTCCCCGCTACCCAGTCCTGGGGGCGATCAGTTTTTCCCATTTCCTCAACGACATGATGCAGTCGCTGATGCTGGCCATCTACCCGATGCTGAAAGGGAACCTGAACCTGAGCTTCGGGCAAATCGGCATGATCACGCTGGCCTACCAGGTCACGGCGTCGATCCTGCAGCCCTTGGTGGGCCTGCACAGCGATCGCCGCCCGCATCCCTACTCACTCGCGGTTGGCATGGGCTTTACCTTCGCCGGGTTGCTCATGCTCGCGCGCGCGGACAGCTTTCTCCACGTGCTTTTGGCGGCGGCCTGTGTCGGCATGGGATCGTCGATATTTCATCCCGAATCCTCGCGGGTGGCGCGGCTGGCTTCCGGCGGCCGGCACGGCTTGGCGCAATCCATCTTCCAGGTTGGCGGAAATGCCGGCACGGCTTTGGGACCGCTGCTGGCTGCGTTATTGATCATTCCGCGAGGCCAACGCAGCATCGCCTGGGTTTCCCTTGCGGCATTGGCCGCCATGCTGGTGCTCGTGTTCGTCGGACGCTGGTCCGCGCAACATCTGGGCCGTGGTGTCCGGCGGGAGCTATCGCCCGGCGAATCCCCTCATCCGAAGGCCCTGGTGCAACGAACCCTCGCCGTGCTCATGGCGCTCGTGTTCTCGAAATTCTTCTATCTCGCATCGATCAACACGTACCTGATCTTCTATCTGCAGAGCCGCTTCCATATTGGCATCCGTGACGGACAGTTCCACTTGTTTGTCTTTCTGGCATCGGTAGCCGCAGGCACCCTGTTGGGCGGGCCCATCGGTGATCGCATCGGACGTCGGCGCGTGATCTGGATTTCGATCCTCGGCGTCGCGCCGTTCACGCTTGCGCTACCGTGGGTCGGGTTGGGGACATCCATGGTCCTCACGACCATCATCGGCTTCACGCTGGCCTCGGCGTTCCCGGCGATGGTGGTCTATGCGCAGGAACTGCTCCCGGGGCGAGTCGGCGCCGTGTCGGGCCTGTTCTTTGGTCTCGCGTTCGGCCTCGGAGGGATCGGCGCCGCGGTACTCGGCCAGTTGGCCGATGCGGTCGGCATCGTCGACGTCTACCGAATCTGCGCCTTCCTGCCGCTCATCGGCTTGCTGGCCTACTTTCTTCCCGACCTGCGCACGCCGCACCTGGAAACGACGGATGGCTGCTGACGACCGCTGGCGCTGCTGGGCTAACATGCGCCCATGAGCGAGCCCACTACCCATTTCGGTTTCCGCGAGGTCCCCGTCGCGGACAAGCAACGCCTGGTCGAGCGAGTGTTCACCTCGGTTGCGCATAACTACGACCTGATGAATGACCTCATGTCATTCGGCATCCATCGCCTGTGGAAGCGGTTCTTCGTGACCATCAGCGGCATTCGTGCCGGCGACCGGGTACTCGACCTTGCCGGCGGCACGGGGGACATCGCGACACTGCTGCTGCCGAAGGTCGGTGAGGGCGGCGCCGTGGTCATTGGCGATATCAATGCCGAGATGCTGCGTGTTGGGCGCGACCGGCTCCTTGATCGCGGGCTGCATCGCGGCCTGGCGTTCCAGCAGGTCAATGCCGAGTCGCTTCCCTATGCCGACGCGAGTTTCGATGCCGTCACCATGGCCTTCGGCCTGCGCAATGTGACGGACAAGGATGCGGCCTTGCGCGAAATGCGTCGTGTCCTGCGGCCCGGCGGCCGGGCTCTGGTTCTCGAGTTCTCGCGCGTCACCCAGGATTGGCTGCGCCCGCTGTATGACTTCCATTCATTCCAGGTCCTTCCGCGCCTTGGGCGCGTGTTCGCCCATGACGCCGAGAGCTACCGTTACCTCGCGGAATCGATTCGAAAGCATCCGGACCAGGCCACCTTGAAGGTCATGATGGAGAACGCCGGCCTGGGTGCGGTCAGCGTCCACAATCTCAGCGCGGGCATCGTCGCCATACACCGCGGCTATCGTCTCTGAGTCGAGGGATTGCGGTGATCGCGCCAGCGCGCCTGAGCTGCTAGTGGTGGGCCGACGCCGGCTTTCGCCGACCCATTCCGCCCTGGCGGACCGGTGCCGACACGCGTCGGCCAGGGCAAGGCGAGTGCTTTAGACCGAGGGGACGTCAGCCCCCGATGGACACGCGGTGCCTGCCTGCAGGCGTCACGGCGCAGGCCGCGCCGGGGTCCGTTCAGGACTCGTCCGTACGGAACCGGACCAGCCAGCCTGTTGCATCCAATGCGCCCATTTTACCGCAGGCACGCACCATCAAGGTGCGCTGCGTGCGCGCCAAGCCTGCCGAAAGACCGCACGAAGCCGCATCGGTGGTCTGGCACGCCGCGTGCATCACGCCGCTAGGCGCTTCCTCGGCTCGAGGCGACTGCACATGAAGCTCATCATCGCCATCGTCAAACCCTACAAGCTCGATGCCGTGCGTCAGGCGCTAACGGAGCTTGGCGTCGTCGGACTGACGGTGAACGAGGCGAAGGGATTCGGTCGGCGGAAGGGACACGGCGAGCTGGATCGCGGAATGGACTATGTCGTCGATTTCTTGCCGAAGATCCGGGTGGAGGTCGCAGTGCCCGCCGAACTGCTTGAACGCGCTATCGAAGCCATCCAGTCGGTGGCGCGTACCGGCAGGCCGAGCGACGGCAAGATCTTCGTGCTTCCCCTTGAACGCGTGTTGCGCATCCGGACCGGAGAGCTTGATGCCAATGCGCTGTAAGCCCATCCATCATTCAGGCGTCAACGCGATGACCAAGCGGCTTGTATTCCTTCTGCCCTTGCTGCTGAACCTCCTGCCGACCGCGAATGCGTTTGCACAGTCAGCGTTGAGCACGCCGGGGCCGGTAGCCACGATCAACAGTGGGGACAACGCGTGGATGCTGACCTCCACGGCGCTTGTCCTTCTGATGACCCTTCCCGGTCTCGCACTCTTTTATGGCGGCATGGTTCGCAAGAAGAACGTTTTGGCGACCCTCATGCAGAGCTTCGCGATCACATGCCTTGTGACGGTTCTCTGGATGGTCGTCGGTTATAGCCTGGCCTTCACCCCAGGCAATGGTTTCATGGGCGGCCTGGGAAGGGTGTGCCTCTCAGGGATGGGCCTCCATAGCACCAACGCCCTTGCCCCCACGATCCCCGAATCCACGTACGTGATGTTTCAAATGACGTTCGCCATCATTGCCCCGGCGCTGATCGCTGGGTCATTTGCCGACCGCATGAAATTCTCCGCGCTGCTTTGGTTCATGGGCATCTGGGTGTTGGCGGTCTACGTGCCGATTGCCCATATGGTTTGGGGGCCCGGCGGCTGGCTGGATGGCGACGGCGTACTCGACTACGCCGGCGGCACGGTCGTCCATGTCAATGCAGGGGTGGCAGGACTCGTCGCCGCGCTGGTGATGGGCAGGCGGGTGGGGTACGGAAGGGAAGCCATGCCCCCCCATAATCTGACCCTGACCATGGTTGGTGCGTCGCTGCTTTGGGTGGGCTGGTTCGGCTTCAACGCCGGCTCGGCAGTGGCCGCCAGCGACCGCGCCGGCATGGCCTTGGTCGTGACCCAGATTGCTTCAGCGGCAGCCGCGCTCGCATGGATGTTTGCCGAATGGATTGCGAAGGGCAAACCGACCGTGCTGGGAACCTGCTCCGGGGCCGTCGCGGGATTGGTCGCAATCACCCCTGCGGCTGGCTTCGTCGGCCCGTCCGGGGCGCTGGCCATCGGGACTTCGGCCGGCCTTCTCTGCTTCTGGACCGCCGTGTACATGAAGGAAATGATTGGCTACGACGATTCGCTCGACGCCTTTGGCGTACACGGTATCGGCGGCGCGCTTGGCGCGCTCCTCACCGGTGTCTTCGCAGTGAAGGCCATCGGCGGCACGGCGGGGGCACTCGAGGGCCATATGGGCCAGGTGGTAATCCAGGCGAAGGGCCTCGCCCTGACCGTGGTTTACGACGCGGTCGCGACTTTCCTTATCCTCAAGGTGATCGACTTGTTGATCGGGCTGCGCGTAAGCGAGGAGCAAGAACGCGAAGGCCTCGACGTCAGCCTGCACGGCGAACAGGTTCTTTAGCCCTGCCAGGTCCTTTCCGTCTGACGGTCGCTCGCCCAACGAACGTCTTCTGGCGGATCGCAGCCCGTCGGTGAATCGAGACATCTCTCGGTGGCCGGCCATGCAGCGCATGGTGCGCAGAGATTTGCGGCCGTGCAGGGTCAGCAAATGCAAGACGACCGTCCCCGTGCGGTCGAGATCGCCGATGGGCGTGTGGGATTGGCGCGCGAACGCCTTCGCTCGGGAGGTCAGCGAATCGCTTCCTCACTTCGTCCGCAGTCCTCGGTTCAGCCGGAATTCCAGCGGACCCGATGGACAGGAAACCACGCACCATCCCTCGAAAGCGGCGGCACCCGGCAAGCGTTAACCGGCTGTGCCGACATGGGCCGGACGCTGCCGGTCGCGGGAGGACTGGCCAGCCGGCGTCGGGATTTGGCCTGGCTCGCGTCCGGTGATGCCCGGCATGAAACGACCGTCGCGCGATCACCCTCGATCCGCCTTGCGGGAAGGCCTCGAGATCCCGTCGCGCGTCGCGCCCATCGGCTCCATCCGACGGGCTTTCGGTCAACCCGGTTCCGGCAGGATCGGCGCGCGCCGCGCACCCAGGACCATGAATGCAGTAGCCCCGGCCAGGGTGGGCACGAGCAACGTGCCGATGCGCCAAAGCAATACCGCACTCGCGGCACTGGCGGCAGGCATCCAGGCTCCCAGCGCCAATCCCAGTGCGATTTCGGCACCCCCAACGCCCGCCGGGGCACCGGTCCATTGCGCCGCATGCAGGGCGACGCCCTGGACGAGAAGCAGCAGGGCAAAGGGCAATGGGTGCCCGAGCACATGCAGGATCACGGCGAGGATGCCGTAGCGTGCGCACCACTGGACAGCGGCCAGCAGCAGTTGCGGCAGCCACAATCGGACTCCGCCACGCAACAAGTCCCGCAGGCTGGCGCGCAGATCATGCCAGGCCCGGCGCCATCGCGGGCGTCGCCACGCAATGGCAACGACCCGGCGAAGCAGGGCTCGGCGCAGCAGCCAAGCCACGACCAGTGCCACGACCAGCAGGGTGCTGGCCAGCCAAGCCGCTTCCCGAAGCGGGCGGACATCGATTTCCAATGTGAGCGCCAAGGCCGAAGCGGGAAGTGCAACTGCGAAGAACAACGCGTCCAGCAACGGATCGGCAGCACTGACCGCGAGCGCTGCCGACAGGGGCACGCCGGCGCGGCGCAGGAGCCATACTGAGGCAGGCAGGCCTCCACTGCTGCCCGGCGTCAACGCATAAGCGGTTTCGGTTGCCAGCGATGCGGCCAAATTGAGGCTGGCGCGTGGCGCGGCATCCAGACGATTGAGCAAAAGCTGCTGGCGGGTCGCGCGAGCGAGCGCAGCAACGCCGGCAAGCAGGAGGACTCCGCCCCAACCGGCTTGGGGAAAATTCAGGCTGCTCCGCAGTGCGGGCAGTCCACCCCATGCCAAAGGCAATGTCAGGGCAGCGGCCATGGCCAGCAGGCCGAGGCCAAGGAGGCCGAACCTACGCATCACGCGCGGGCCTCGCGCAAGCTACCTGCGTGCAGGGCCAATGCCGCCTGCTTGGTGACGCACTGACGCTCGGCCACCAGCGTGCGAAGAACCTCGCGCCAGGCGTGTCGGAGCCCGTCGTGGCTGAGGTCGGCCGGATGCAAGCCCACCCGCACCACGGGGAGCTTGCGTGTCGCGCGCAACATGGCCGCCAGCCACGCACGGCTGGCCGCTCGTCGCCAAGCGCTTCGAGGAGACGCCGTGAGTACGGGCGCCGACAGGCGATTCCCGCCGACGAGGTCATACAGGGCGGCGTGATCCGACGTCCATGCGTAGTCGCGGCTGCGCAGTGCAACCCGCGTTCCCGGACTAGCCAGCCACGCAGGTGCCACAAAGCCTGTGACCGCCAAACCCGCCGCCGTCAGCAACTGGCGTCCTTCATCGAGCCGTTGCGCCGCGGTTTCCTGGTCGAGGGCCGCGAACTCCCCCTCGCCGGCCGTCAGGACGCGCCGGCGCAACCAATCCGCGGGCGACCGCAGCGCCGGTCCTTCGTCGCGGTGTCGCAGGCCATGCTGCGCGAATTCGTCCCCCCCGGCCGAGCGCTGGCCCAATGCGCGGACGATGGCGGGAGCCTGCGCAAAGGTACCGCGGGCGTGGAAGTCCGGCACGAGCAGCAACGTCAGCGGGCGCACGCCCAGCGCATCGGCCTCGTCCAGCCAGCGATGGCAGGCATCCCAGGTGTCTGGCGAAACGTCGTGCAAGGCGACGCAAACCCGAGGGGTCATAGCACGACTCCAGCGGCCATGGAGTGGGCGCGGGGGTGGCGGAGCAGCTGCGCATACAGGTCCAGTTGCTGCGCTACGACGCGTGGCCACGCGTAATCGCGCTCGACTCGGGTCCGGGCAGCTGCCCCGAGCACGCCTCGATCGCGCGTGAACAACTCGGCAACCGCATCCGCAAGGGCCGGCACGCTCGCGGCTCGGGCCAGCACGCCCACCTGGTCGTCCACGAGTTCGGGCAAGGCGCCCGCGGGTACCGCGACAACAGGCCTTGAACAGGCAAAGGCCTCCAGAACGACCATGCCGAAGGTCTCCTGGGTGCCCGCGTGAATGAACGCGTCGCAACTTGCAATCAACTGGGCCAGGCGCGTGGTATCGGCCTCATAGGGCAGAACGCTGGTATGGGCGTCCAGACGACGGGCGTCGTGCCCGCCAACGATGGCCAAATGGTATGGCGCGCCGAGCCGGCGAAGCGCGGCGCGCAGGAGCGATATGTTTTTCTCCGGCGCTAGTCGCCCAGCGAAAACCAGCAGCCGTGTCCGGGCTGGCAGACCCAACTGCGAACGCAGGTCCAAAACCGCTTGCCGGGGGTGGAATGTTTCGGCGTCCACGCCCAGTGGCTGCACGGCGACGCGTGCGATGCCGATGCCCTCGAGACGCCTGGCGATGACCTGACTTGGGACCAGCACGGCATCGAACGAAGCGTACAACTTGCGCAGCCACGACTCCGCCAGCCGCTCTCCGGGAGTCCCCACGTATCGCCGCAGCAGGCGTGGTAAATCGGAATGCGCAAATGCCACCGCGGGAATGCCGAGTCGTTGCGCCGCATCACGGCTGGCAACCGCGGGCAGATAAGGATCCCCCGCTTCGATCAGGTCGGGCGAGAGCGTAACCAGTGCCTGCCGCCAGGCAGCCAAGCGAATCGGCCACCGATAACCGGCACGATGGGGAAGCCGGGGTGCAGCCAGCGTACTGATGCCCCCGGCGATCAGGGCATTGCTGCGCCCGGGTACGAGGAGCGTATGGAGGATGTCCTCGTGCTGCTGGAGACAACGCCTCTTTTCATGGAGATAGCGCTTCACCCCGCCACTGTGCGGCGCATAGAACAACGTGGTGTCGACGATGTGCATGCGAGCAACGGCCGTCCAGAGACAAGTCTTGCTCGATTGTGACAAGAGTCTCCGCGGCCCGTGTGACAAAAACATTCGCAAGCGCTAAAGCAAGGCCTCTTGCTCTAGACTGGTGCAATGGGCGATTTTGGCGCGCATCCATCATGTGACATCCTCGAGACCGGCGTGGCCCTGGTCGACGCCCGCTCACGTATTTGCTATGCCAACCTGGCATTCGCCGAACGCCTGGGGCGCAGCCCCGAGCGCTGTCTCGGACAACCACTGCAGGGGCTGGCGCCGGGGCTTCTGGAAGCCGTGGCCCGCTGCCGCAACGAAGGCCGCCCGTTGCGGCTGGCGGTTGTCGACTTCGGGCTGGCACCTCCGCTCGACATCGGAACCCCGGTCAGGGTTCAACCATTGCCGGAAGCCGCGGTGCTCATTGAAGTACTGCCTGCAACGACCGCGGTGAATGACCCTCTGCCGGCGCTGCGCAGCCTGGCTCACGAGCTGCGAAACCCGTTGGCCGGGATGCGCGGCGCGGCTCAGCTTCTGGAACGCGCGCTGCACGCGGACGATCAGCGAGAGCTGGCGGCGCTGATCCGTGGTGAATGCGATCGGCTGGCGGCACTGACCGAGCGATTGCTGCAGGGAGCCGCAACACCGCAGACAACGGCGTTTGACGTGCACGAGCCCATCGAGCACGTACTGGCACTCCTCGCAAGCCAGTCGCAAGCACCGCGCCTGCTTCGCGATTTCGACCCCAGCCTGCCGCCGGCGCTCGGCGATCCGGCACGTGTCATCCAGACGATGCTGAACCTGGCGCGCAATGCCCTCGAAGCCGGCGCACGCACCATCACGCTGCGAACCCGAGCCGATATCGGCACGCGCCTGCCGCAAGGGCGCCGCGCACTGCGCATCGAAGTCCATGATGACGGGCCCGGGATCCCGGTCTCGTTGCGCCCGCGGCTTTTTGAACCCTGGGTTTCTGGACGCGTCGGGGGCACGGGGCTGGGCCTGGCACTGGCGCGCGCGAACACGCGCGAACAGGGCGGGGAGCTCGAACACCTTCCCAGCGAAAGCGGCGCCCTGTTCGTGTTGCGCTTGCCGCTTGCGGAGGATGAGTCATGAGCGCTCCCGTTTGGATCATCGAGGATGACCGCGCCTTGCGCACGGTGCTGTTGCGCACGCTCGAGCAGGCGCGGTTGCCGGCCAGGGCTTTCGCCAGCCTTGGCGCGGCGCGCGCAGCGCTCGCCTCGGAGGCAACACCCGCGGCCATCCTCACCGACCTGCATCTACCCGACGGCGAAGGCCTGGATCTGGTCGCTGCGCTGGGTGACCAAGCCAGGCAGGTGCCGATCCTGGTGATGAGCGCCTACACCGACATTGCCAGTGCCGCGGCGGCCTACCGTGCCGGCGCCGTTGATTATCTTGCGAAGCCTTTCGATCTCGAACAGGTCGTCGCCTCGCTTCGCCGCGCCATCGCCGGCGCCGAGGGCGCGACAGAACCGGCGCCTGAACCGGCGCAACCTCGCGCCAACGCCCTGCTCGGACAAAGTCGCGCCATGCGCGAGGTCTTCCGATTGATCGGCCGCGTCGCCGCCAGTGACCTGACGGTACTCGTCACCGGCGCCACGGGAACGGGGAAGGAACTGGTGGCCCGTGCGCTGCACGACGAAAGCGCGCGTCGACTCCGTCCGTTTGTCGCGCTGAATACGGCAGCCATACCGGCAGAACTGCTGGAGAGCGAGCTTTTCGGCCATGAGGCCGGCGCTTTCACGGGCGCCCAGCGGCGCAATCCCGGTCGATTCGAGCAGGCGGCGGGCGGCACGTTGTTTCTGGATGAAATTGGCGACATGCCATTGGCGCTGCAAACGCGGCTGCTGCGCGTCCTCGCTGGTGGCGAGTATTACCGCGTGGGTGGCCGCGAACTGCTGAAGAGCGACGTCCGCATCATTGCGGCGACCCACCAGGATCTCGCCGCCAAGGTCGCCGAGGGTCGATTCCGCGCCGATCTTCTGCATCGGCTGGACGTGGTCCGTATCGAGCTGCCGCCACTGTCGGCACGACGCGAAGACATTCCCATTCTGGCACGCGATTTCCTGGCAAAGGCCGCGGCCGAGTTGAAAGTGCCAGCCAAGCGATTTTCGGGGACGACACTCAAGCTTCTGGAGCACATGGATTTCCCGGGCAATGTCCGCCAGCTGGAAAACCTTTGCCGGCGACTAGCCGTAATCGCCCCCGGACGCGAGATCCAACCGCCCGACCTGAATGCGGGCGGCAGCGTGCCCGCTGCGGGCATCGAGTGGATCGCCGCACTCGCCGCCTGGACCGAACTGCAACTGAGCGAGGGTGTTCCGGAACTCCATGCCAAGGCACGCGCGCTGTTCGATCGAACGCTGTTGGAAACCGCGCTCGCGCGGCACCAGGGCCATCGCCAGAACGCTGCTGCTGCCCTCGGGCTGGGCCGCAATACCCTCGCGCGCAAGCTGGGCAGTGCACGTCCGCGCCATTCCCCTGCAGGACACGACGAACCATGAGCGATCCCCGCCTGGCCATACGCGACGCGACTCGCGATGATCTTGATTTCCTGAACGGCTGCGCAGCCGCGATGGCACTGGAAACCGAGCACAAGCAGCTGGACCCGATGCGGCTCGCGCGTGGCGTGGAAACCCTTCTGCGAGAACCCTCGCGGGGCTTCTATCTCATCGCCGAACAGGCCGGCACGCGCGTCGGCACCTTGATGGTCACCTACGAGTGGAGCGATTGGCGGGGCGGTGACTTCTGGTGGATCCAGAGCGTTTATGTCGTGCCCTCGGCGCGTCGCCGCGGCGTTTACCGGGCTCTGCACGACGCGACGCGTCGGCGCGCCCACGCGGCCGGCGCCGTTGGACTGCGCCTCTACGTTGAACAGGACAACGCGCGCGCGCAGGCCACCTACGCCACGCTGGGCATGCACCAAAGCACGTACGCATTGTTCGAGGACGACTTCACCGCCGGATGATCCCGTCGGGTGCGGATTCGGGTCGCTGCGGACCGCTGCCGGCGATCGGCCGGGGGACAAACCCGGGCGGACCTGCACGCCCGTCCTCGGCGTCTCGCCGCCCAACGAGGGCTGCGGTTCAACGATGCCCTTTACGCGGGGTGCCCGACACCCTCACCCCGGACCCAAGCGACGCGCACCAGCCTGCGCGCAGGGTCACGAAGGATCGCCCGCGGGCCGACGTCGCGCTGCTCGATCAATTCCGACCAACAGGTGCGCGGCAATACGGCCGGCAAGGTCCCACCCAATTCATCTTCCGCGGTCGCCACGGGCAAGTCCGGCGCCGCCCTCCACTCGGTGAGCAGCCGGCCGAAGTGCAACCGCGCGTGCGCCATGGCGGGATCGCACAAAGTCACCAGCGCCGCCTCGCTTCCCTTGGGCAGCGCCTTCAGGGCAGACGCGAGAGCGGGCCCCAATCCGCCGCCCGGGATGGGCAGGCAGCGCAGTCGCATGCCGCGGAGGACGACTTCAACAGCCGTGTGGTCATCAGCGGGCACGCACACCAGCAAGTGCTGCGGAGAGGTCTCCAGCAGCAAACCTGCAATCCGACGCGCCAGCGGCTGCCCATCGCTGTCCTCCAGCGCACGTGAAGATTCGCCTTTCCGCGCCCGGCTTCGTGGCGCCAAACCCACGGCCAGCACGACCGCGGCGTGGGCGGGCGAGGCACCCGTCATGCGGGAAATTCAGCCCGCGGCGGGCAGCGCGTAGGCCGAAAGCCGCGCCGCATACTGCTGCAGTACCGCGATACCGCTCGCTTCAGCTTCGCGCACCCACTGCTGCAGGTTGTGCAGGGCCTGTTCGGGCACCCGCTGGTCAAGCGCCGCCAGAAGTCGAGCGCGGTAATCAAGCACGGTCTGCAGGGTTGGGCGACGCTCCATCATCGCCTGCAAACGTGCGCGGCCCTCGCCATCGAGCCAACGCCCACCATCGGCCAAGGCCCGACGCAAACGCGACGGCACGGCCCGAACGCGCTCGCTTGCCTGCGCGGCTTCATCTCTCAGCGTGGGGATGATGACCTGGCGGTAATAGTCAGTGAGCGCGCGGAACCGATGCGTGAGCACGGCCTTGAGCGTTTCTGAATCCGGAAGATGCACGTTGGGACGCAAGTCGAGCGCCGGCGCTACCCGCAAGACCTTGGCCAAGCGCATCGAAGCCAGCAGGCGGATCACGACCCAGCCAATGTCCACCTCGAACTTGCGCAGCGCAAACTTGGCCGAGCTCGGGAATGCATGATGGTTGTTGTGCAGTTCCTCGCCTCCAATCCACAGCCCCCAGGGCGAGAGGTTGGTCGAGGTATCGGACGATTCGAAATTGCGGTAGCCCCAGTAATGGCCAAGGCCATTGACGAACCCGGCTGCCCAGAAGGGAATCCACAGCATCTGGATCGCCCAGATCGCGAGGCCCCAAAAGCCAAACAACAGGATGCTCGCCAGCGCCAGCAGCGTCGGGCCAGCTTCCGGGAAGCGGGAGTAGACGTGCCGTTCGATCCAGTCATCCGGCGTGCCACGGCCGTATTTTTCCTCGATCGACTTGTCATTGGCCGCGACCCGGTAAAGCTCGACACCCTGCCAGAAAACCCGCTTGATGCCATGCACCATCGGGCTGTGCGGGTCTTCCGCCGTCTCGACCTTGGCGTGATGCTTGCGATGGACCGCAACCCATTGGCGCGTCACCATCGCCGTCGTAAGCCACGTCCAGAAGCGGAAAAAGTGTGCGATCAGCGGGTGAAAGTCGACGCCACGGTGCGCCTGGCTGCGATGGAGATAGAGCGTCACCGAAAAGATCGTCAGCTGGGTGACCACCAGCACGTAAACAATGAGGACCGGGGCGCTGGCCTGGAGAAGGCCGTGCGCCAGGAAGCTGAGAATGGAGTCGATCATGAACTTGACGGATTACGAGATGCATGCAGCTTAGAGCCTACGCGTCTGGTCCGCCAGCATGGTTGCGTGGCCGCCGTCGCAACCGCGACAATCGGCCGGAATGACCGCACCACCTCCACGGCTCGCCTTGCGCCTTGCCAGCCGCGTCCGCGCTGGCCGGCTGGCGCTCGCGCCGATCGACCTGGAATTGCCCCCCGGCGAAATCCTCGGCCTGTTGGGCGTCAATGGAGCCGGCAAATCAACGGCCCTGATGCTGATGGCCGGCGTCCTGGCGCCCACGAGCGGCCGCGTGGAACTGAATGGAACCGATCTGTCGGAACATCCGGAAGCGGCGCGCGATCATATTGGCTACCTCCCCGAACTGGCGCCCGTGTGGCCAGAACTGACCGTTCAGGAGCAAGTCCGGGCGCACGCGCGCCTGCGCGGCTTGCGCGCAAGCCCGCGGCAGGTCCCGGAGGACGACGTCCTCGAGCGCCTGGACCTGACGTCGCTGCGCAAGCGCTTGTGCGGCGTGCTCTCGCTGGGACAACGCCAGCGCGTTGGGCTGGCATGCGCCTTGATCCACAATCCGGGGCTGCTGGTGCTGGATGAACCTGGCAACGGGCTGGATCCCGTGCAGGCCTCGCGGCTGCGGGACCTGCTGCGCGAGCGGGCGGCGAACGGCGCGACGATCGTCATCTCCACCCACCTGCTCAATGAGGTTGAATCGCAATGTACGCGGGCGGCGATTCTTGACAAGGGATCCCTCCTCTTTGACGCGCCGTTGCTCCGCGCGCCCGACGACTGGATCGTGACGTTGGGGGACGGCGACACGGAGCGCGCCCAGGCCGTGCTGGCGCCGCTGTCCGGGTCGATCACGATGTTGGCACGGTCGCAGTTGCGCGTTCGCATGCACGCTGGCGTCGATGTCGACAGGATTGCGCCGGCGCTCCTGTCCGCAGGCCTGTCGCTGCGCGGCCTCGCGCCTGCGGCGACGCCCCTCGCCGATACGTTCGCCCGCATCGTCGGCGGCGGCAACCAGGCGCGGGCGGCGTGAAGGGCTTTCGCGCATTGCTTGGCCTGGAGTTGCGCCGCATGTTGATGCGGCCCTGGCCGTGGGTGCTGGCCGCCGTCGTCCTTGCTTGGCTTGGCTGGAACCTGCTGCTCGCGCTGGGCGAGTTCCTCAAGGCGCAGCCGCATCTGGCGACACTGCCATCCGCACCCGGATTCACGGATATCGTCGCGGTGCCATTGCTCGCCCAGTTTGCCGAGATAGCACTCTTGATCGTCCCGTTGCTTGGCATGCAGGCGCTGGCGGGCGAGCGCCGGGCGGGTACGCTTCCGCTGCTGCTGGCCCAGGGTCTCTCCGCACCCGTCATCGTCCTTGCCAAGTACTTCGCGCAGTTGCTGTGGCTGGTGGGTCTGCTCACACTGGTGGTGGCGTTGCCTCTGCTGCTCGCGCCGACGACGCATCCGGATTGGGGCAAACTGGCGGCGGCCGCGCTCGGCATTGCATCCCTGCTGTCGGCGCTTTCGGCGGTATCCCTGGCCGCCTCGGCATTCACGCGGCAACCGGTACTGGCTGCCGCCCTGGCCCTGGCCCTGATTCTCATGCTCTGGGCTGCGGCAGCGCAGGGGCATGCGCCCCAACAGGCCGGTCCAGTGTTGCGCTGGCTGAGCCTTCCGACGCATCTGCAGCCATTGCTGCAGGGCCTCGTGTCAACCCGGGATCTGGCTTACTTCGTCATTCTGGCGGCACTGGCGCTGGGCTGTGCAATCCAGCGTCTGGCCCGCGAACGGGCCGTTGCCTGATGGGCGCGCGCCTGCGCTCGCTTGCTGTTTATGCGCTGCTGCTGCTGTCGGCGGCGGCCCTGGGTTATCTGAGTACGCGCATACCCGGGACCTGGGACTGGACTGCCCATGCCCGCTCCAGCATCGCGCCACAAAGCGTCGACGAGCTGCGCCAGCTGAAGGGGCCACTGGTCGTGACCAGCTATGCCAGCCCTGGCAGCGGCTTGCGCGGAAAGATCAGCGGTTTCATGGCGCGCTATCGGCGATACAAGCCGGACCTCGTTCTGAAATTCGTTGATCCCGCGATGGATCCCGCCGCCGTGCGCGCGGCCGGAATCAACGTCGATGGTGAACTCGTGGTTGCGTACCACGGGCGCAGCCTGCACTTGGCGCAGCTTTCGGACCAGAGTTTCACCGACCTGCTGGCCAATCTGGTACGCGGTGGCACCCGGCGCGTCGTTTTCGTCACCGGCGATGGCGAACGATCGCCCTCGGGCCGCGCCAACGCGGATCTGGGCACGTTCATGGCGCGGCTTGCAGGACAGGGGATCCAGTCGATTCCGATCAATCTGGCGCAAGTCGCCACCGTCCCCCAGAACGCCAATCTCGTCGTTTTGGCGAGTCCCCTGGCGCAATTGGCGCCAACATCCGTGCAAAAGCTGGTCGAATGGTTGCGCGATGGCGGCAACTTGCTCTGGCTGTGCGATCCCAGCAGCGATCGACTGGGCCTCGCACCGCTTGCAAGGGAACTTGGCATCGTGCGCTTGCCGGGCGAACTGGCCGACCCAACCGGCGCTGCCAAAGGCATCGCCGATCCGCATTTCCTCTTGCTCTCATCCTATCCGTCCAGCCCGATCACCCGCGGCTTCCAGCTGGATACGCTCTTCCCGGGCGTCGTGGCGCTCGCGCGGGACGGGAGCAACTGGCAGTACATGCCTCTGCTCCGTTCCTCGGCCCACAGCTTCACCATGCCGTCCGGGGTCGGCGACGCACCGTCGGCCGGGGGGGCGGTCGAACTGCATGGGCCGCTGGACTTCGGGTTCGCTCTCTCGCGGCTCTCGGCGAGTCCGGTCCATTTGCAGCAGCGCGTGGTCGTCGTTGGCGACGGCGATTTCCTCTCGAACACGTACATCGGCAATGGCGGCAACGCCGCGCTCGGCAATCGCATATTCGACTGGCTTCTGGGAGACGACGCCCTTGTCCAGCTTCCCCCTCGTCCCGCACCGGATCGCGTCCTCCGCATCAGCCAGGGTGGCCTTGACCTGCTGACCATCGCACTGGTTGCGCTGCCAACGCTGCTGCTGGCGATCTCGACCCTGCTCTGGCTGCGTCGGCGACATCGCTGATGCGCCGGTCCACCCGCCAGATGACGGCACTCGCGACGGTGTCCGCCGCCTTGCTCGTCGCGGCACTATGGTCCTTGAGGGGTCAGCGCGACGAATGGGCCCGAATGCGGCTGCTTCCGGTTCCGCCTGCCGCCATCACCCAGATCGCGTTGGATCTTCCGGGGCTCCCTGCGCAACGCTATGTCATGCAAGGTGGCCAGTGGTGGCATGCCGGCGTGCCCATGCGGCGCGCCGCCGGCGCGCGCGCGCGTTCGCTGGCTCGCATCGCGGCAGCGCCCGTGTTGCGCTGGCTGCCGCGCAAGGGCCTCGTGCCGGGCCGCCTCTCCTTGGCGCCACCGCTGGCGGTACTGTCGCTCAATGGGACTCGCCTTGCTTTTGGCGCGCTTGCACCGATGGCGCCCGAGCGCTACGTGCAGCTGCCGGATGGCCGCGTCGCGTTGATTCCGGCACGCTATAGCCCCTACATCGGCACCAGCACGGCGCTGGCCCCCACGCATGCCGGAACTCCCTGAAGTCGAAACCGCACGGCGCGGCTTGGAACCTCATCTGACCGGACGCCGCGTCATCGAGGTGAGGCTCCGCCGTTCCGACCTCCGGTGGCCGATTGCGCACGAGGTCAGGGAATTGCTACCAGGCCAGCGCATCGCCGCCGTCGATCGCCGCGCCAAATACTTGCTGCTCGCGACCGCGGCAGGCAGCGCCCTGGTGCACCTCGGCATGTCCGGCGCACTCCGGTTCCTGGATGCGGGATTGAAGCCAGCGATGCATGACCACTACGACCTGTTGCTGGAGGATGGACGCCTGTTGCGCTACAGCGACCCGCGCCGCTTTGGATGCCTGCTGTGGCAAGGCCCGGGCACGTTGCATCCACTTCTGCGCCGGCTCGGGCCGGAACCACTGGGCCCCGGCTTCCATGGGGATCATCTTTGGCAATTGGCACGGGGCCGCACCCTGGCGGTCAAAGCCTTTCTGATGGATCAATCGATCGTGGTCGGTGTAGGCAACATCTATGCCGCCGAGGCCTTGCATGCCGCGGGCATTGACCCAAGGCGTTCCGCGGGCCGCGTTTCACGCGCGCGATACGCGATGCTGGCCGCGACGGTGCGCGACATACTCTCCTATGCCATCGAACGCGGGGGAACCACGCTTCGCGATTTCATCAACCCCGACGGTCAGCCTGGGTATTTCGAACAGGAATTGAACGTCTATGGGCGCGAAGGGCAGCCATGCCGCCGTTGCAATGCCCGAATCCAGTGCGTGCAATTGGGGGGTCGCAGCACCTTCTACTGCCCGCGCTGCCAGCGTTGAGCGTCGGCGCGCACTCGCGCCTGGCGGCCACGAGGCGGCGATGCATCGGGCGCGCAACTGACGAAACCGTATGGACGGCGAATCGGTGGCGTAGCGCGCTGTAGGGCAAGGTGCGCGCATGGGGATGGCATTGTCGTGATGGGCTGGCTGGCCGCGTGGCTGCATGCGCTGGGTGCCCTCGTGCACGGATCGGCCGCTACGGTTTGCCCGCCACTGCCCCCCAGCGCGCCGGGCGTCGCGCAACTGGTGCAGCGGGCCGAGGTTGCAACCGGCGGTTATGCCGTGGCGCTCCGTGCAACCTGCGTCGCGGGCCGCCGGGAACTTGAAGTGACCACGGTCGCTCCTGACCGGCTCGCAACGGCTCGTCTGGCCAGTAACGACGGGACCTTGCTGGACCTACGTTGGCAGGGGCGCTGGGTGCGCTGGTTGCACGACGGCGAAATGCGCGTGGCCCACCGGAGGGAACGTCCGCCGGTCAATCTTGTCCAAGCACTGCATCGTGTTGCACCCTACGGCATCGTCATGGCTGCCCGATTGGGCCATCAGGGCGTACGAGCGGACTGGCTGATCACCATCGACCACGCCGGCACCCGACGGGCTTGGCTGGTGGGGGCCCGGGTCGGACCTGAACGGGCAGCCACCCGCCGTTAAGGGCGCGACCATCATTGTTGACGCCATACCGCATTACGAGGTGCTCCATGCGCATTCTGGTGGTTGAGGACGACGGCGAGACCCGCGACTGGATCGCGCGCGGACTCGAGGAAGAGGGTTACCACGTCGAAACCGCGGATGATGGCCACGAGGGGCTCTTCATGGCGACCCAGGGGGCCTACGATGCCCTGGTCGTGGACCGAATGCTCCCCAAGCTCGATGGCCTGGGTCTCGTCAAGGCGCTCCGTGCCGCCGACCTTCGTGCGCCGATCATCATGCTTACGGCACTGATCGAGACACCGCAGCGGGTCGAGGGTCTGAATGCAGGAGCCGATGACTATTTGGGCAAGCCCTTCGCGTTCACGGAGCTCGTCGCACGCCTGCAGGCGCTCGGGAGGAGGCCTCCCTTGGCCGCGGTGCAGACCGCCTTCGAGGCAGGGCCACTTCACTTGGACGTGGCCAGCCGCACGGTGACGCGCAATGGCGAAACGATGGATCTCACGCCCACCGAGTTTCGTCTGCTGGAATCGCTGATGCGCCATGCGGGCAAAGTGGTTACCCGCACGATGCTACTCGAGCAAGTTTGGCACTTTCACTTCGATCCACGCACGAGCGTCGTCGAAACGCACATGTCCCGGTTGCGTGCCAAGATAGACCGTGGCTGGAATGGTCCTGAACTGATCGAGACCGTGCGCGGTTACGGATACCGAGTGCGTGTCGACAGCGGCGGCGAATAAGACCAGCAGCTTTTTCCGCCTGAGCCTGCTGCTGGCAGGCCTGTTTGCGCTTGCGTCCCTGCTCATGGCCGGGGCGCTTTATGTCAGTGTCACGCGCAATGTGCGTGAGCGTCTGCACGAGGATATCCGCACGGATGCCCTTGATCTCGCCGCATTGGCCGGGCACATGGGCGAGCACGCGCTGCAGAGTGAAATCCGGCAGCGCGTCGATTTGGACACGCCACTGCCACGGTGGTATGCACTGTTCGCGCCCGACGGGCGCCTCCTGGCCGGCAACCTCCACTGGCGGCCGCCGGGGCCCGGTTGGTGGCACCAGCCGTTCCGCGCCCGCCGTTCGCCGACCGGGCTCGAGCCGCCCATGCATACGCTCACCCTGCTGGCCCTCGGCACGGCTCAGGGAGACCTGCTGGTGGTGGGGCGCGATCGCACCTACATCGACCAGCTCGAAGCGAGCTATGGGCGCGCATTCATTGGCGTGCTGCTCGTGACGATCGGCGTGGCATTGCTGCTTGGTGCGCTCATCGGCCGGCGCATGCTTCGCCGCGTTTCGGCCATGAGCGAAACCGCCGCGCGCATCAGTGCCGGCCAGCTTTCATTGCGAATGCCTCTGACCGGCAGCGGAGATGAATTCGATCGGATTGCGCAGACCGTCAACGAGATGCTGTCCCGAATCGAGGCGCTACTCGCCGAGGTGCGGCGCATCGGCGCGGATATCGCGCACGACCTCCGCACTCCGCTGACGCGGCTGCGCCGTCGTCTCGAAACCGCGAGAACCCATCCGCCCGCCAACCCCGTCGCGCTCGACGCGACCTTGGACGAGGCATTACACGAGATTGACGAACTGCTCGTGATTTTCCAGGCACTGATGCGCATCGCCCGGATCGAATCCGGGGAGGCACGTTCGGCGTTCGCCGCCATCGACCTTGCGGCGCTGTTGGCGGATCTCGCCGATGCCTATGCGCCCGTCGCGGATGCCGAGGGTCGACACCTCGAGGTGGACGCTCCGAAAGCCGTGATCGTGCCAGGAGATCGCGATCTTCTCGTGCAGGCGCTTGTGAACCTGATCGAGAACGCCATCCGGCACACCCATTCGGGTGCCCGGATACGGCTCAGCGTGGCTCGTGAAGGCGATGAGATCGTCATCGCGATCGCGGATGACGGGCCTGGCGTTCCCGAGGCCGAGCGTGACAACGTCCTGCAGCCCTTCAAGCGACTTGACCGCAGCCGCCACACGCCGGGCAATGGCCTTGGACTTGCGCTGGTCCGCGCGGTCGCCGAACTTCACGGCGCCCAGCTGCGACTTAGCGACAATCGGCCCGGACTGCGCGTCGAGCTTCGATTTGCGCTTCATCGCGCGGGCTCGTGAAACGTCCGTTGCTTCCGTCCGGCAAGATCGTGGCCGGTGCTAGCATGAACGATTGGGCAGGGGGGCCATTCGTCCATGTCATCTGACGCGCCGGCGCCGCCGCAGGCAGGGTCCACGCGGGGCCAGCGGCAGCTGCCGCGGCGGATCTATCCCTACCGAATCCTCGGAATGGGCCTGGGCGGACTGCCGATCCTCTTGGTGCTGCACCAGATCGGCGCGCCCGCCGGCGACTACGGCCTGCTTGCGTTCACCAGCCTTCTCTGGCCCCACGTGGCATGGCTGATTGCCCAGCGTAGCCGCGATCCGTTTCGCGCCGAGCTTCGAAGCCTGGCCGTCGATTCGGCACTGGCGGGATTTTGGGTTCCTTTGATGCACTTCAACGCCCTGCCCTCCGTGTTGCTGCTCACCGTTGCGACGGCCGACAAGATCAGCACCGGGGTGCGTGGCCTCTGGCTACGCGCAATCCCCGGCATGCTGATGGCGCTCGCAGCGGCGGGCCTGGCCACAGGGTTTTCCGCACAGCCGCAGACGACTCTCGCGGTCCTGCTCGCCTGCCTGCCACTGCTGGTGATCCATACGCTGGCCGTCAGCCTTGGCAGTTACCGCCTAGTCCGCAGGGTTCAGGGTCAGAATCAGCAGCTGGAAGCCTTGAGCCGCGTCGACGCGCTGACTGGCCTGCCGAACCGACGCCACTGGCAGGACCGTGCCGAATCGCTGCTGCTGGCCAATCTTCGGGAATGCCAGCCAGCGACCTTGCTGCTGCTCGATATTGATCATTTCAAGAAGATCAACGACCAATACGGCCACATGGCCGGCGACGATGTCCTGCGCGGACTGGCCAGGTTGATCCGAGAGCACGCAGGATCGCAGGCGCAAATAGGTCGCCTCGGCGGTGATGAGTTTGCGGTCGCACTGCCGAGCGCCACGATCAAAGCGATTGCGACGGCTGAAGATCTCCGAGCGGCCGCCGGTTCGATTTCGTCGGAAGCGGCACCGGATTTGCGCTGTTCGCTGAGTATAGGCATCGCGGCGGCGAGCCGGTCCACGCCCGACCTGCGCGCCTGGATCGATGCCGCTGACCGTGCTCTCTATGAAGCGAAGCGCACCGGCCGAAACCGAATCCACGCCGACACGCCGGATGCCATTGCCGGCGTTGCCGACAGCACGCTCGCTCCGTGCACGCAGGACATGTGACCATCCCGCCCCGTTCGCGGAACCGGACCCGCGCAGGCCGAGCCGGCCGCTATCGCGTTGGAGCGGCACCGCCGCGCGCCGCCCTGGATGCGGCCTCGGGTGCCCGCGGGAGTCCATGCACGGTCAGGACCTCCGGTTGATCCTTGTGCAGCCCGCCAGGCCGGTACGACAAGCTCATCGTCGATGGCGGCGGCAACCCGCGGTCGAGTCACCCTCCTGCCTGGCAAACGCCGCCCGGCCCCGCGGGAACTTGCCGGGGAGCGATTTCAGTCGTGCGCCGGCAAGTCCTGGGGTGAGCCATGGTCGCCTGCCCGCCCTTCGGCGGACGAGAGCGACGGCTTCCAACCCTTGAGGGCACGCGTTGCTTCAGCGTGGCCAAGCGCGATCATTTCTCCGGCGCGATAGAACTCGTAGAGCGCGCAACTATCCCGCGGCAACTCGATGAGCAGATCCGGCCGGTACGCCGCAAGCCTGAGCCTCGCCAAGTTGCCCTGCATCAGTTCAAGCGACTGGCCCATCAAGCCAATCAGGCCCGGCGCAGGCAGCGGGGTCTCGGCATCATGCCCATTGGCATCGTCCCGGCCAATGAGATGCTGAACGAATCCGGCGATCCTCTGCCGGTAAGGCCCGGCAGCCGGCGCAGGTGGCGGCGCCGCCATGCCACGACGGGCCCCGTCAAGGCTTACGGCAACCAGAACGTCATAGCTCTCCCGCAGCAAAGGCGTGACCGGGACCGGGTTGAGCAAGCCGCCGTCCACCAGCAAGTGCCCATCAACGGCGTGCGGGTGAAACACCGTGGGAATGGCGATGGATGCACGGATCGCGTCAAATAGGGGCCCGCGAGACAGCCAGACTTCGCGCTGGCGCTCCAGGTCCGTGGCGACGGCCGTGAAGCCAATGGGAAGGCTTTCGATATCCGCATCCCCGACGAGGTCGCGGACGGTATTGATGATCCGATCACCCTTGATGAGCCCCGGGCCACGCAGGGTCCAATCGACCAGACGGAGCACGTCGAGGCGGTCGAGTGAACTGACCCAGTCCTGGTAAACCTCGAGTCGACCGAGCGCATGGATGCCACCGATGAGTGCACCCATGGAGCTTCCGGCAATCGCACTGATCGAGAAGCCTGCCTCCTGCAGGGCGGCGATGACGCCGATGTGCGCCATGCCCCTCGCGCCGCCGGATCCCAGGGCCAGCGCGACGCGAGGCTTGCCGTGCGGAGTCGACGGGATCATGCGCGCGGCGCCTTCTCATAGACGCGCTGCGCCAGCGCCAGCAACGACTTCATCTCCTCCCGAAGCGGCAGGGGCGCCACCACTTCGGCGTCAGGGCCGAACTTCAGCACATCCATGAGCAACTCGCGCGAACTGGCATAGGGCAGCTTCAGCTCATAGCGGCCGTCGGGCAGGTACCGTCCCTCCTGCTGCGAATGCCACCGGGTATCCGACACCCAACGCGCCGCGTGCGCACTGAAATGAATGACGGCCACTGCACGGGGCGCTCCGGAGAAGATTCCATATCCTGCCGCGAGCACGGCATCCAGTTCCGCGTCCGGCACATCCCGGGCGCGATCAGGCAGCTTCTCGACTTCCCGCATCCGCTCCACCGCGAAGCTGCGCAATGCGTCCTTGCCTTCGTCCCAAGCATCCAGATACCAATTGTCCCTGTAATGCACCAGCCGTTGCGGCGACACAACTCTCCGACTCTCATTGCCCGTGGACCGCGCACGGTAGGCAAAGCGCAGCCGTTGCCGCGCCAATACGGCCGCGGCCACGGTCCGGAACAGATGCTGGTCCAGCTGGCGCACGCCATGCGCAAGCACGCGCACACGGCCCATCGGGAGTGCGGTGCCCGCGGCATGTTCCGTGAGCAAACGCTCAATGCGTGCGCGGAAGGGGGCAAGCGCGCCGGAAAGTACCCCCGGATCCGCTCGCGCAACGACCTCGTGCATGGCCAAGAGCGCCGCCAGTTCATCGCTACTCAGCCAGAACCCCGGAAGCTCGAAACGCGCGGTCTCTTGTTGCGCATAACGAAAGCTGGCGCAGTCGCCGTCTCCACCCTCGATCGGCGCGCCCAGAGCGTCGCGGAGATAGGCGATGTCACGGTACACGGTGGCGCGCGAGCAACCGAGCTCATCCATCAGTTTCGTCAGTGGCACCGGCCTTCGCGACGCATGCAGGAGCCGATGAAGCAGCACGATGCGTTCGTAGCGGTCCATGGCGAGGGTCCTTGGGCAGTATCGCTAGCATGCGAGCACGACGAGTCCGCAGCAAGCGGACGCGGAACTTTCCGCGGTCCCGCGCGGTCGCCATATAAAGTGCGCGCGCACTGGGTGCGCGCACCATTTGCGTCAGCGAGCATACGATGAGAAGCCGATCCGCCGTCACCCTGTTCTTCACGCTCCTGCTGGGGGCGGCGCAGTGCCTGCCTGCCCAGGCCGCAGCCTCCGGTAGTGGCAAGGCCCACAAGAAGGGTTGGAGCGGCAGCGGTCAACTGGGCTTGGCCGCCACAACGGGCAATACGCGTTCACAGAACCTGAATGCTGGACTGGACCTCAAGTTTCTCTCGGACCGCTGGATCTACCACTTCGACGCCAGTGCCCTGCGCAGCCGCGGCGAGACCAGCGTCAGCACGCCCGGACCCGGCGGAACGCCGATCAACGTCAATCAGTATCGCGTCACGGCGAACCGTTACACCGTCGGCGGAAGCGCAGGGCTCGTGCTTGATCCAGCGAACCGACTGGTCAGCACGATGCGCTACGACCATGACAGCTTCTCTTCGTACCGCTACCAGGCCGCGATTGCCGTGAACTGGGGGCATGTCCTGCTGAAGAACCAATCGACCGACCTTGATTTCGAGCTGGGACCCGGCTTCAAGCGTTACCGTGTCGCCGGATCCACGACGTCCCACACCGCGGCAATCGGTCGTGGCGCGATCAACTACAGCCAGCAACTGACCGGCAACACGCGCATCGAGAACCATTTGCTCATTGAAGCCGCAGGCTTCGATACGTTCGCAGAGAACACCACCAGCCTGGTGGTGCAGATGAACAAGCGGCTCGCCCTCAAGCTCGGCTACCAGATCCGCCACAACACGAAACTGAACAACGTCCTCCTGCTCAACCCGAATGGAGGCACCGCGAAGACCGATACGTTGTTGACCACCAACGTCGTGTACGACTTCTAGGCCGAGAGAAGGCGATCGGCGCCTGCAAGCAGCAGTTGGGCCGCCAATGCCTGGCCGAGCGCCTCCGGTTCCTCTGGCGCACCGCTCTGCACCGCGCGCATCAGTTCGCCGGTCGACGCGTTGCCCACCAGGCCGTGCAGGTAAAGCTCCCGTTCGCCAAGCACGGCATGCGCAGCCACGGGCAGGGTGCAACTCCCCCCGAGCCCCGCGTTGAATGCCCGCTCGGCGGCTGTGCAGGCCGCGGTTTCATCGTCGTGCAGCGGGGCCATGAGCTCGGCGATCCGTGCATCGCCGCGGCGCGCCTCCACCGCGATCGCCGCCTGACCAGGCGCAGGCAACCAGTCGGGCGCGACCAGCAGGCTGCGAATGCGAGCCGCAAGCCCTAGCCGCTCCAGGCCGGCAGCGGCCAGGATGATCGCGTCGTAGTGTCCAGCATCAAGTTTGGCAAGCCGCGTTTGCAGGTTACCGCGCAAATCGAGCAATTGGAGGTCTGGACGCAATGCGCGCAGCTGCGCCTGCCGGCGAAGCGATGAAGTCCCGACGCGCGCGCCGGGAGGCAATGATGCTAGCTCGGCATGGGCATTGCTGACGAACGCGTCCGCCGAGTCGGCGCGCGGCAGGACCGCGGCGAGCGAGAAGCCGGGCTCCAAATCGGCCGGAACATCCTTCAGGGAGTGCACCGCGATGTCGGCACGACCGTCCAGCATGGCGATTTCCAGTTCCTTCAGGAACAAGCCTTTGCCGCCCAGGGCCGCCAGCGGCCGATCCTGGATGTCGTCGCCGCGCGTACTCATGGGTACCAGCTCGACCGACAGCGCAGGATGAGCGAGGCGCAGTCGAGCGGCGACATGCTCCGCTTGCCACAGGGCGAGGGCACTTTTCCGGGTGGCTATGCGTAGCGGCATGGAACTCATGGGCTCCTCATGATGGGCGCAACCATTCGCGAACGCTCGCGAGGTTGCGTCGGCTGATTTCCGGGTTCAGGCTGCTTCCAGCCAGTTGCGCCACCAAACGGCCATCGGGCAGCGAGGCCAGTCCCACGATCCGCTCGCGCGGCACGAGGCAGTTGCGGTGCAAACGCAGCAGCCGCTCCGGGAATGCACGCTCAAGCGTGCGGAGCGATGCCTCGATCAGCATCTCGCCACCGGCATGGTGCACCGTCACGTACTTGGCGTCGGCAACGAGCGCAAATACGTCGTCCAGTGGGATCCGATGGGGCAGGCCGCGCACGAGGCCGCTGAGGTGCGGGCGTTCGAGACTGCGCTCGCCTCGGAGCTTGCGCGCACGATCCAGCGCCTCGCGCAGGCGTTCGAGTCGAACCGGCTTCAGCAGGTAATCGGCCGCCTTCAACTCATAGGCGCGCAACGCATGCTGGGGATGGGCCGTGCAGAAGACGACCTGAGGCGGAGATTGCACGCATGCGATGCGATGCGCGATCGACAATCCGTCGACGCCTGGCATGTCGATGTCGAGCAGGACGACGTCTGGCCGATGGACGGCTATTGCCGCGAGGAGGGATTGCGCATTGCCGACGCTGGCCACCGGCGTTGCTCCGCCGCACTCCCGCAGCAACGCCTCGAGCCGGGTCCGCGCGAGTGACTCGTCATCAGCGATGAGGATACGCATCGGGCAACCGTAGGGTGAGATGCCAACGCGCATCGATTACGCCCGCATCGATGGTCGCGTGACCGCCAAAATGGTAGCCGATGCGAGCCCGTACATTGGCGAGCCCATGTCCGGTTCCGATGCGTGCAGGTGTTTCAGGCAGTGGATTGACCACCTGGATCTCGACCTGGCCGTTGCGACGCCCCCCCCGCAGGCGCAGTGTGCCGCCCTCCGAACGTGCGGCGATACCATGCACGATGGCGTTTTCCACGAGCGGCTGCAGTAGCAAGCGGGGGAGTGGCATGCCCCTCGGCAGGTCACCCCAGTCGCACTCAATGCGCAGCCGTTCGCCCAGCCGGAGCTGCTCGATCGCCAGATAGCCGTCGACCAAGTCGAGCTCCTCGCCCAGCGTGCCCGTGTCGCTGTCGTCCAGGGCGGCGCGGAAGAGGTCGGCGAGGTTCTCCAGTGTTCGTGCGGCGGCCGTGGGGTCGATGGGGACCAATGCCAGCGCGGTATTCAGGCTATTGAACAGGAAATGGGGGCGAATTCGGGCCTGCAGTGCGTCCAGGCGTGCCCGGACCAGCGCATCGTGGCGCTCGCGCCACTGTCCCATCACCCAGAGATACCGCAAGAGTGCCGCGCCGACCAGCGCGGTGGCGGAGGCACTTCCCAACACGAATCGGCCGCCATCGCGGGCGGCGAGGCCGGTTCCCAGCGCATGGTCCAGCATCCAAACCACGGCAGCGGCCATCATCGTGACGAGGACCGCCAACAGCCAAGCCGCAGCCCAGGGCCAGGCGCCCGGCAGTCGCATCAACACGGGGCGCGTCTTGCAGAGCACGACGCCGAGCAACGTTGCCAGCCATGCTGCAAACAGGATCGCCAGCGACCAGACCCGCAGGCGAGGGTCCGCCGCAGGGGCCAGTTGCATGATGACGGCCACGAGCAGGGCGACCGCCAGCAGCGCCAGCAGTTCGCCGCTGCGGCAGAACTCCGGCAAGTCGCGCCGTGGGACACGCATCGCTCAGCTGCCGACGCGGTGAACGAGCCATGCACGAAGGTCGGCTATCTCCTGTGGCAGAACTGCATGCGGCATGGGATAGCTGTGCCATTCGACTGAATGACCCTGACTGCGCAATTGCGCGCACGCGGCCTCGCCGAGCGACTGGGGCACGATCGGGTCGAAACTGCCATGAGCCATGAAGATCTGCCGCATCGGTGCAACCGTGGAGGGGATTGCCGTCTGCGGAAGGTAGGTCGAGAGCGCGACCACACCCGCCAGGGGTTGGTCGAGTGCAAGCGCCGCGGCCAGGGCTACGGCGCCACCTTGCGAGAATCCCGCCAGCAGCTGCCTGCTCGGCGGAATGCCATGCACCTCGTGCAGGGATTCCAGCCATGCCCGCGCCTGGGCTACGGACTGCTGCAGCCCCTCGTTGTCGACGCGATGGCCCAGATCGATGCCGCGGATGTCGTACCAAGCGCGGACGCGCATGCCACCGTTGAGGGTAACGGCACGATAAGGTGCATGCGGAAATATGCACCGCATCGGCGGGAGGCCTCGCGCCAGCTCGGGAACAATCGGGGCGAAGTCATGTCCATCGGCCCCCAGGCCGTGCAACCAGAGCAAGGCATGCCTCGGGGCAGGGCCGGTATCAAGCTCGACGGCGGGGAGCAACGGTGTCATCGGGGTTCCCATGGCCCAAGCATGCCGCAAGGCCATCGTGCCTGCGAGTCCTCCGGCCTCGGCCGCCTACGGGCTGGCCACGTCCGCCTGGGCCGCCCACATGGCCGCGTAGATCCCGCCGCGCGCCAGCAGGCCAGCGTGCGTTCCACGCTCGACGATCGCGCCCTTCCGCAGGACGATGATTTCGTCTGCGTCAGTGACGGTGGACAAGCGGTGCGCGATGACCAACGTCGTGCGATCTCGCGCAACCTGCCGGAGCGCCACGCTGATCTCCTGCTCCGTCGCGGTGTCGAGCGCGCTGGTTGCCTCGTCAAGGATGATCAGGCGTGGATTTTTCAGGATCGTGCGAGCGATGGCGACGCGTTGCCTCTCGCCGCCCGACAGCTTCAGTCCGCGCTCGCCCACGCGCGTTGCGTAGCCGTCCGGCAGCTGGATGATGAAATCGTGGATCTGTGCCAACTTCGCAGCCTGCTCGATTTCGGCATCGGTCGCGTCAGGTCGCCCATAGGCGATGTTGTAACGCATGCTGTCGTTGAACAGCACCGTGTCCTGCGGCACCACGCCGATGGCGGCCCGCAGCGACGCCTGCGAAATGCTTCGTAAGTCCTTGCCGTCGACGCGGATCGCGCCTGCCGTGACCTCGTAAAAGCGGAAGAGCAACCGCGATATGGTGGACTTGCCCGATCCGGTCGGGCCCACCAGGGCCACCTTGCTTCCCGGTTGCACGATGAAGGACACCCCGTGGAGAATCTCGCGGTCGGGCCCATACCCGAAGCGGACCCCGTCGAACACCACGGCCAATGGCTGGCCATGCGCGGGCAGCTCGGTGGGCGCGGGCGAATCCACGATTTCCTGTGGCTGTCGCAGGAGAGCGAACATCTGCTCCATGTCCACAAGCGCCTGCTTGAATTCGCGATAAACGAATCCCAGCAGGTTCAGTGGCTGGTAAAGCTGGATCAGATACGTGTTGACCAGCACGAATCGACCCACCCCCATGTCGCCGGACGCCACGCCCCGGGCAGCCATCAGCATGATGCCTGCAAGCCCCACGGCGATGATCGTGGCCTGACCGAAGTTGAGCACGTCCAGCGTGACCTGCGAGCGAACCGCAGCGTGCTCGTAGTTGGCCAACGAGTCATCGAAGCGTCGGCTTTCGTGCGCCTCGTTGCCAAAATATTTGACTGTTTCGTAGTTGATCAGGCTGTCGATGGCCCGCGTTTGCGCCGTATTGTCCGTTTCATTCATCTGGCGACGGAATTTGAGCCGCCACCCGGTGAAGGCAAAGGTGAACACCGTGTAGGCAGTCACGGCAACCATCGTCACCAGCGCATATCGCCAATTGAACATCCGCCACATCACGCCGACCGTCAGGGCAAGCTGCAGCAGCGTCGGGATGACGTTGAAAGTGGCCAGGCGCAGCACGGTTTGTATCCCGCTGGTTCCGCGCAAGATGACGCGTGACAAGCCCCCGGTCTGGCGGTCGAGGTGGAATCGCAGCGAAAGGGCATGCAGGTGCTCGAATGTCTCGCGCGCTACGGTACGCGCGGCGCGTTGTTGCGTGGCCGCGAAAAGAGCGTCGCGCAATGCATCGAACCCGGCCGCCAGCACGCGCACGCCGGCGTACGCCAGGATCAGGGCCACCGGAACCAGCAGCGGGCCGCCACGCGTGGACAGCACATCCACTGCGCGCGCGTAGTAGATAGGCACGATGACCGTAGCCGCCTTTGCGAGAAGCAGGCACACGGCCGCCAGCACGAACTGCACCCGCAAGCGCGGCTCTCCGCTGGGCCACAGGTACGGCAGAAGCGCCCGGAGGGTCGGCCATGACCCCTCGGCCGTGGCGGCCGCGGACGAACGGCTCATGGCTCAGGACAGCGGGTGAAGGGTGCCGGCATGGGATGGCGCCTCACTGGAACCGCACACCAAGCAAGAACATCGTTTCGCCAAGATTGGGCTCGTGGAAACTCGCATTGGAGATGTGGCGCACGGCGAGCAGATAGTGTCCGCCCTGCCACCCCAGCGTACTGACGAATTCATAGGGACTCGACAGGGAGCCGCTGCGGTTCTTCGTCAGCGCAACATCGAATCCGAAGTACGCCTTGCGCCAGAAGCCGGCGATCCGCGCGCCGCCCATCATCATCCAGACCGGGTGCACGAGATTCTCATGGAAATTCTGGCGCGTCGGCGGGCGCGGGCCCATCCAGCCGAGTTCCGCTTCGGGCTCCCAGGTGAAGCGGTGGGCACCCAACGCGAATGGACGCGCATCGCCAACGGCGGCGACGAAGGCCGCATCGGTCCAGCGCCATCCCGAAGTCTTGCTACGCCCACCCATCAGTTCCAGCGTCGCCGCACGCGACGAACCAATGCCCAGCACGGCTGCGGCCAACAGCACCTGCGCCGCGCGCGCGGGAGACACTCTAAACGCTTGCTTGACGAACATGGAACGCTCCGAAGGGTCGGGGATGGCGGGAGTCAGCTTGGTGCTATAATTGCCTAGGCATAGGTTGCTGTGGCATGCTTTGCCCAAGCATTGAACGATGATAGCTAAACACTGTCATAACGGCGTGCACAAACTATTCATTTGGTTGCTGATGCAATAAAGACCATGAGCCCGATCTGTCATCTTCCCCCTGGCGCCGAAGAAAACCTGGGCCTGCTCCTGGGTTTGGCGCGTGCCCGCATCATCAGCACGCTCGAAGGCGAACTGGCCGGCAATGGATTGGCGATCAACCATACCCAGTACGCCGCGCTGAAGCGGCTCGCGCAATGTGGCGCGCTGTCGCCAACCGAGCTGGCCCAAGCCTTGGGCCACGACGCCGGAGCGATGACTCGCGTCCTCGATGGCCTTGCCGAAAAAGGCTACGTGCGTCGAGAGCCTAATCCCGACGACCGCCGGGGCGTGCGCGTCATTCCGACCGAGGCGGGTGCCGCGCTGTGGGCCCAGATGCGCGGTTGCGGCGAGCGCACCATGGCGCGCGCCCTCAGCGACCTTGGCGAAAACGAA
>JAJYPJ010000028.1 GCA_021795435.1 Pseudomonadota bacterium | reverse complement strand
TTGAGGCGCACGACATCGACCCCCGCAGCCAGCGTACGCGCCAAGATTTCGGGCGTATCAGTGGCGGGACCGAGCGTGGCAACGATCTTGGTTCGACGGATGCTGGTAGTCATCCCACAAAACTATCACGCGCACCGGCCGCTGTGTTCGACGCGGTGCTTGGAATGCGGGGTACGGGGGAAGCAAGGGGGTCCCGCAACGGCGCCCAACGACGACGGTGCAACCCTCGGCCGGATCCGACGGCGGTCTCGTCAGCCGAGCCCCGCCCGACAGGCTGCGAGGTGACATCCCACCGTTGTCCCGACCTGGATGCGGTGATCCTGCCGGCGCAGCAAACGCCCGGGCACGCATTGCGCGAAGTCGGCCCGATTCCCGCTGACGCCAGCGGGCGTGGCCGCGCGCCAGTGCTGGAACCTTGATTTTTCATACGCGAGGCGCGCCCGCGACTGCCGTGCATCGAGCCCGGGCCCACATTTCGGCTGTTTCGGCTGCGCCAGACCAACGCCCTCCGGGATCGCCCGGACGCCAACTTGCCGATAAGATCATGGCCCTGACACCGCCCGAGGATGCCCGCAATGCCCATCAAGGTCGCCATCAATGGCTATGGCCGCATCGGCCGCAACGTCCTGCGCGCATTGTATGAGGCAGGCCGCACGCACGAGATCAGCATCGTGGCGATCAATGACCTTGGCGATGCCGAAACCAATGCCCATCTCACGCGCCACGACACCGCCCACGGCCGATTTCCCCACGATGTTGCCGTTGACGGCGGCGATCTGGTCGTCAAGGGTGATCGGATCAAGGTTCTGGCTGAACGCGATCCCGCAAAGCTGCCCTGGGGCACATTGGGCGTGGACGTGGTGCTCGAATGCACGGGACTGTTCACCAGCAAGGCCAAAGCCGGGGCCCATATCGCCGGTGGAGCCCGAAAGGTGATCATCTCCGCGCCCGGGGAAAAGGATGTCGACGGAACGTTCGTGATGGGCGTCAACCACGCGCAGCTCAAGGCCAGCCACCAGGTGATCTCCAACGCCAGTTGCACGACCAACTGCCTGGCGCCACTGGCCAAGGTTCTTCATGGAAAGATCGGCATCGTGCATGGGCTGATGACGACCATCCATTCATACACCAACGACCAAGTGCTGACCGACGTCTACCACAAGGATCTGCGTCGCGCACGGAGCGCCACGATGAGCCAGATCCCCACCAAGACCGGCGCCGCTGCGGCGGTAGGCCTGGTGTTGCCGGAGCTCAACGGCAAGCTCGATGGCTTCGCGATGCGCGTACCGACGATCAATGTCTCCGTGGTCGACTTGAGCTTCGTCGCCGCGCGCGCGACCAGCAAGGACGAAATCGACGCGGCGGTCCGCGAAGCCAGCACGGGCCCCCTCAAGGGCATCCTGGGCATCAATACCGATCCGCTGGTCTCGATCGACTTCAACCACAACCCGCTGTCCAGCATCTACGACGCCACCCAGACGCGCGTCATGGATGGCACGCTGGTCAAGGTGCTGAGCTGGTACGACAACGAGTGGGGATTCTCGAACCGAATGCTCGACATGACCGTTGCGCTGATGTCAGCACGCTGATCCTCAGGCCGATTCAACCTCCCGGACCAGGCACACCACCCGGCGCGTGGCGGCCGGTGGCGGCTGCAGGTGCATCAGCACACCTCGATGCGCGTGCCATCCCCGGCGTCAAAGAACAGCAATTCGGCAGGGTCGAAGGCCACTTCCATGGACTCCCCTGGAACCGGCAGGGCTGCTGGCGGCAGGCGGGCAGTCAGGGCGCAGGCACGCCAGCGCATTTCGACGAACACCTCGCTCCCAACCGGCTCGACCACCTCCACCTGCGCAACGAATCGCGGCCAGTGCGCAGGCAGCGCGCCCGCGGCGAGACGCAGCGCTTCGGGACGCAGGCCGAGCACCAGGTCGCGACCGACATGCGCCGTCAGCCCACGCAGGGTCGCGGCGTCCAGTCCCAGTGCCAGATGGACGTCGGCACCCATTTCCAGAATCCCGCCATCGCCTGCGCGATAGCGTCCGCGCAGCATGTTGATGGCAGGACTTCCGAGGAAGCTGGCCACGAACAGGTTGACAGGACGCCGATAGACGTTCGTCGGCGTGTCGATTTGCTGAATGATCCCGTCGTTGAGTACCACGATGCGCTGACCCAGTGTCATCGCCTCGATCTGGTCATGCGTAACGTAGATCATGGTGGTCCCGAGGCGCCGATGAAGGCGCGCGATCTCCACGCGCATGCTCAAACGCATCTTCGCATCGAGATTCGATAGCGGTTCATCGAGCAGGAATACCCGCGGCTCCCGGACCAGTGCACGACCGAGTGCCACGCGCTGCTGTTGTCCCCCCGACAACTGCCCGGGTCGTGACCGCAGAACCTGATCCAGACCCAGCATTTCTGCCGCTGCCTGCACCTTCCGCGCGATCTCGTCGCGGGCCTCGCCGCGCAACTTGAGTCCAAACCCAAGGTTTTCGGCCACCGTCATGTGCGGGTAGAGGGCGTAGTTCTGGAACACCATCGCGATGTCACGTGCCTTGGGCGGCAGATCATTGACCACGCGGCCCGCGATGCTGAGGGTGCCCGACGTGATGTCTTCCAGCCCTGCGATCATGCGCAGCAGCGTGGTCTTGCCGCAGCCCGACGGGCCCACGAACACGATGAGCTCCCCGGCGCGCACCTCGAAGGTGGCTCCGGCTACGGCGACGCGCCCGTTGGCGTAGACCTTGCGCACGTCTTCGAGCCTGACGCCACCCATGCCGCCTCTCCTCGTCGCGCGCGCTACTCACCCGGAGCCCGTTCAGTTATCCTCGCATGTAATCGTTTTCACGACCATCCCCCGCGCGGACTTCCCATGGCCAAAGAGACCTTATTCCCCGAGAACTTCCTCTGGGGCACTGCCACGTCTGCCTACCAGATCGAAGGTTCGCCGCTGGCCGACGGCGCCGGTCCCAACATCTGGGAGCGCTTCGTGCACACGCCGGGGATGACGAGTGGCGGCGATACGGGCGACGTCGCTTGTGATCACTATCGGCGCTGGCGCGAAGACGTGGCGCTGATGAAGCGGCTGGGCATGCAGGCCTACCGCTTCAGCGTCTCCTGGTCGCGAGTCATGCCCGAGGGCCGCGGTCCGGTCAACGGCAAGGGCCTGGATTTCTATTCCCGGCTGGTCGACGAACTGCTCACCCACGGCATCACGCCCATGGTGACGCTGTTCCACTGGGACCTGCCGATCGCCCTGGATGACCGCGGTGGCTGGCTCAATCCCGACATCGCGCACTGGTTTGCCGACTACGCCGAGGTGCTCTTCAAGGCCCTCGATGGCCGCGTGCAGCAATGGGCGACGCTCAACGAGCCTTGGGTCGTTGCCGATGGCGGCTACCTCCATGGCGCGCTCGCCCCCGGCCACCGCAACCTCTACGAAGCGCCGATTGCCACGCACAACCTGCTTCGCGCACACGGCGCAGCCGTACAGCGCTACCGGTCAGTGGGGCGACATCAGGTCGGCCTGGTGGTGAATCTTGAGCCCAAGTACCCGGCCAGCGACACCGCCGCCGACCGTGCCGCCACCCAACGCGCACATGCCTACATGAATGCGCAGTACCTTGACCCGGTGTTTCTCGGACGCTATCCGGAGGAAATGCGCGACATCTTCGGTAATGCGTGGCCCGACTGGCCCGAGGCCGACTTCGCGCTGATCCGGCAGAAACTGGACTTCATCGGATTCAACTATTACACGCGCAGTGTCACGCGGGACGACCCTTCAGCCTGGCCGGTTCGCGCGAGCCGCGTCATGCAAAAGCTGGCGACCTACACGGAAACCAGTTGGGAGGTTTTCCCCCAGGGTCTTACCGATACCCTGCTCTGGATCCGCGACCGCTACGGCAATCCGCCCGTTTACATCACGGAAAATGGCTCGGCCTTCTATGACCCCCCGGTTGCGGAAGAGGGCCGCGTCCACGACCCGCTGCGAATCGGCTATTTGCGGAAGCACCTCCTGGCGCTCCATGAGGCCATACGGGCCGGCGTAGATGTGCGGGGCTACATGGCGTGGTCTTTCATGGATAATTTCGAGTGGTCCCTGGGTTTCGCCAAGCGCTTCGGCCTGGTGCACGTGAACTATGGCACCCTCGAACGTTCGCCCAAGGACAGCGCGCTCTACTACAGCCGCGTGGTCGCCAGCAATGGAGCCTCGCTGCACGAGGAGAATTGATGCACGAGCAATTCCTGCTCTTCGGCGCCACCGGAGACCTGGCCGCCGGACAGGTGGTTCCGGCACTGGCCAATCTGCTGCGTGATCGCCTTCTGCCGCCGGGCTTCCGCCTGCACGCAGTCGCGAAGACGCGTTTCGATTCGGATGATGCGTTCCGCGCATGGCTGACCGAGCGGGTGCTCAAGCGCGCTGGCGCCGCGGCTGACCGTGATGCGCTCCGCGACCTGATGTCGCGCACGAGCTACACCGCGGTGGACTTGAGCCAACCCGAGGCGCTGGCCGCGACGCTCAAGGTCGACCCCAAGGACGGGCTGCTCAGCTATCTGGCCGTGCCGCCGGATTTGTTCGTGCCGATTGCGCGGGGCCTCAAACTCGCGGGCCTCCTCGATGATCCCTCACGGCTGATGCTGGAAAAGCCCATCGGTCGCGATCTCGCCAGTGCGCGCGTGATCAACGCGGCCATTGCGGAATGCGTGCCGGAATCCCGCGTTTTCCGGCTCGACCATTACCTTGGGAAAGCAACGGTTCAAAACCTGCTGGCGCTTCGATTCGGCAACACATTGCTCGAGGCAGTGTGGTCGCGTCGCTGGATCGATCGGGTCGACATTCTCGTCGCCGAAACCGCCGGCGTCGATGGCCGCGAGCAGTATTACTCGCGTTATGGCGCGCTGCGAGACATGGTGCAGAACCACATGTTGCAGCTGTTGTGCCTGATTGCCATGGAACCGCCTTCGGCACTCGATGCAGACACCGTGCGCAATGCCAAATTGATGGTGCTGCGTGCGCTGCGACCGTTCGATGCGCGCCACGTCGCGGAAGACTCCGTCCGCGGCGTCTACCAGGCAGGCGTGGTTGGTGCACAGGCGGTCAATGGGTTTACGCAACTCCCGGAGCAGTCCATCGAGACCTTCGTTGCCCTGCGCGCGCACATCGACAACTGGCGTTGGGCCGGCGTGCCCTTCCATCTGGTGACCGGGAAGCGCTTGGCCACGCGATCGACGCAAATCCTGGTCAGCTTCAAGCCGGTATCCCATTGGCTGTTTGAGAAGCCGGGTCGCCAACAGGCGACCCCCAACCGACTGCTTATCCGCCTGCAGCCGGAGGAGAATATCGAGCTGCAGTTGATGAACAGCCTGGCTGCACCCGAGTGGGGAGCCATGGAACTGCAGCCATTGCCTCTCAATCTTTCGGTCTCGCCGTCGAGACGCCGCCGCATCGCCTATGAACGGTTGTTCCTCGACGCGCTGAATGGCCGCCACACGCTCTTCGTGCGGGATGACGAGGTTGAAGCTGCATGGCGATGGATCGATAGCATCGACTCCGCATGGAACGAGACCCATACGGAACCGCAACCGTATGTCGCCGGCTCATGGGGACCACAGGCCGCGCAGCCATTCCTGCCAGCTGACAGCGGATCACCCGCATGAGCACCGCCAATCAAGTGTTACTTGCGGATCTGGGCGGGACCAACCTGCGCCTTGTCCTTGCCGATGCCGAACGAGGCATTGACGCCGGCACGCTGGTCAATCTGCGCGTAGCCGAACACCCATCGCTGGAAGCCGCGGCCCGCAGCTACCTGCGGGCACGGGCGGCGCGCCCGGAAGTCGCGGTTTTCGCCGTGGCCGGCCGAGTCGAGCAGGGTCGCGCGCAAATCACCAACCATCCATGGCAAATCGACTGCACTGCCCTGCGCAGCCTCCTCGATATTCCTCGTATCCAACTGGTCAACGACTTCGCCGCCATGGGGGCGAGCCTCGCGGCAATGACGCCCGGCGATTTGGCCGCGATTGGCCCCGGATTGCCTCGCTTCGATGCGCAGACTGATGCCAGTTTTGCAGTGCTCGGACCCGGTACTGGCCTCGGCGCAACGGCAGTACTGCGTCATGGCGGCCGTTGGCTGGTACTGGAAACCGAGGGAGGCCACATCGGCTTTGCCCCGCAGGATGTCCTCGAAGTTGAGCTCCTTCGGGTGCTGACCGCACGCTTCGGACGCGTTTCCAATGAGCGCTTGATCTGCGGCGGTGGCCTTCTGAACGTTTACCGCGCACTTGGCGAGGTCCATGGCGTGCCCGCGCCAGCGCTCAGTCCGGAAGCCGTAACCTCGGATGCGCTGCGAGGCGACGCCTTGGCAAGCGAAGCGCTGGATCGGTTCGCGCTGATCCTGGGCAGCGTTGCGGGAGATCTGGCGCTCGCTTATGGCACATGGGATGGCGTGCTGCTGGCTGGCGGTCTCATTGCACAATTGCTGCCACGCCTGCAGTCTGGTGGCTTTCGTGAGCGGTTCGCGGCCAAGGGGCGATTCGGCGACACGCTGGGCAAGATCCCCAGCGCCGCCATCGTCCATGCACAACCCGGGCTGCTTGGCGCCTTGGCGATCGCCGGACGACAGGCGGAGGTGCACCACTGCGGCGCCCATGCAGGCGGTGCTTGCTCATGAGCCCGACCGGCACGCCCCGGGACGACCGGCTGCGCTGCACGTTCGAGCCGTATGCGGACGAGCGCGCCTGGGCGCGCGGCGCGGCGCATGCGGTCGCCGACATCCTTCGAGCGGCCATCGAACGACAGGATCGCGCGGCCATGCTGGTTTCCGGCGGCAGCACGCCGGCGCCGGTGTTCGAGATCCTGGCAGGCACCGATCTGCCCTGGGCAAGGGTCAGCATCGGACTCGTCGATGAGCGCGTGACCGCGGAAGCCGCCGGCCGCAATGATGCGCTGCTGCGGGCGAGCCTCCTGACCAACGCGGCCACCGCCGCTGCGTTCCGCCCACTTCTGGATGACTCCAGCGGCCTCGACGCGATTGCAGCAGCACAGTCCGCGAGCGCATGGCTGGATGGCCTCGGCATCGCGCCCAGCGTCGTGATCCTGGGCATGGGCGATGATGGACACACCGCCTCGCTGTTCCCCGGGTCTTCCGATCTGCCCGCAGTACGCGCAAGCACACAGGCCTACGCCGCCCTGGATGCAACCGGCTGCCCTGGGGCCGGCCGATACCTCCGGCGCATCACGCTGACACCGAGCGGCCTCGCGCGCGCGCAATCGCAAGTTCTGCTGCTGCGCGGACATGGCAAGCTCGCGGTATTCGAGCGCGCCCTGATCGAGACCGATCCCGAGCGCATGCCCATCCGTATGGCACTGGACCTGCCGGACAGCCCCCTCGCCGTGCACTGGTGCCCATGATGCCCGCATCCCCGACCGGCACCCATCCGTGCGCATTGGGCAGGAATACGCCATGAATCTCCATCCCCGCATCCAGGCCATCACCCAACGAATCCGCGAACGCAGCGCTCCATCGAGAGGACGGTATCTCGATGCGATCGCGTCAGTGTCGCGTGATCCTGCGCGCCGGCATCTCAGCTGTGGCAACCTGGCCCATGGCTTTGCCGCCAGCGACCCTGAGGCCAAAGCGCGACTGCGGGGCGACACGACCCCGAATCTGGGCATTGTCAGTGCTTACAACGACATGCTTTCGGCGCACCAACCTTTCGAGTCCTATCCAGCCTTGATCCGCGCCACGGCGCTTGCCGCAGGCGCGACCGCGCAGGTCGCAGGCGGCGTGCCAGCGATGTGCGACGGCATCACCCAAGGACAGCCCGGCATGGAGTTGTCGCTCTTCAGTCGCGACGTCATCGCCCAGGCGACCGCAGTGTCTCTGAGCCATGCCATGTTCGACAGCACCCTTTACCTTGGCGTCTGCGACAAGATTGTTCCGGGCATGCTCATCGGCGCCCTGAGCTTCGGCCACCTTCCCGCCATCTTTGTTCCCGCGGGACCCATGCCGTCCGGCATATCGAATCAGGCGAAGGCGAAGGTCCGCGAGCGCTATGCTGCCGGCCAGGCCACGCGCGACGAACTACTTCAAGCCGAAGCCGAGTCCTATCACGCGCCCGGCACCTGCACCTTTTACGGAACCGCCAATTCGAACCAGTTGCTGCTGGAGGTGATGGGTCTCCTGCTGCCCGGTTCGGCATTCGTCAATCCCGGGACTCGGCTTCGGGATGCATTGACGCGGGCTGCCACACTGCGCGCTCTCGAGATCAGCACGCTGGGTGGCGATTGCCGGCCGCTGGGGGAATTGGTGGACGAACGGGCAATCGTCAACGCACTGGCCGTGCTGCTGGCCACAGGTGGATCCACCAACCACAGCATCCACTGGGTCGCCGTTGCCCGCGCGGCGGGCATCGTCATCGACTGGGACGATATCCATGAACTGTCGGATACCGTACCGCTGCTCGTGCGCATGTATCCGAATGGCGATGCTGATGTCAATCGATTCGACGCCGCAGGTGGCATAGGGCTCGTCATCCGTGAATTGCTGGACGCGGGCCTTCTCCATGCGGACGTGCGCACCATCTTTGGCGATCACCTGCGCGACTACACGCGCCGGCCCATGCTCGATGCGACGGAACGACTGAGCTGGCATGAGTCGCCCGCGACCAGTCTGGACAACGAAGTACTGAGGGGAGTCGAGCATGCGTTCGAGCCGCACGGCGGCCTGCGCCGCGTGCAAGGCAACCTGGGGCGCGCGCTGGTGAAGATCTCAGCCCTCAAACCCGAGCAGCGCCGCATCCGAGCCCCTGCAGTGGTGTTGCATGACCAGCACGAACTGGCGCGTCGCCATCGGGCCGGAACGCTTCCAACGGACTTCGTGGCCGTGCTGCGGTTCCAGGGCCCGCATGCGAACGGCATGCCTGAACTGCATAGCCTTACGCCATTGCTGGGTCATCTCCAGAATCAGGGCCGGAGGGTCGCGCTCGTCACCGACGGCCGGCTCTCAGGCGCCTCGGGCAAGACATTGTCAGCCATCCACCTAACGCCCGAGGCGGCACGCGGCGGACTCTTGGCCAAGGTCCATGATGGCGATGAGGTAATGCTCGATGCGGAGGCCGGCCTTCTTTCGCTCGAAGTGGACGAGGCCGTGCTGGCGGCACGCGCGCCGACGCCGGCGCCACGCGGCGGATGCGACGTCGGTCGGCGCCTGTTCGGGCACAACCGTTCGCAGGTCCTGGACGCCGAACACGGGGCACTGTCGATCACCATCGATCCAGCGGATTGCGATTCCGCGCCTGGGCCACGTCGCAATGCCACAGACGGGCATTGACGTAGCCCCCCATGAATCATCAGGAACTGTCATGACCGACGCGCTCGCCACCAGCCAGCAAAACGCCCTCGATCTGCTCCGACGCGCGCGGGTCATGCCCGTCCTGAGCCTCGAGAGCGCCGCCCAGGGTGTGGACTGCGCCCGAGCCCTCGCAGCAGGCGGGCTCACCGCCATTGAAGTCACGTTGCGTACCCCGGCCGCCCTGGATGCCATCAAGGCGATACGGGCCGCCGATCTGGGCCTCAAGGTCGGGGCGGGCACCATACTCGACGTGCATCAACTGGCCGCCGCCATTGCGCATGGCGCCGAGTTCATCGTGACGCCGGGAACGCCGGCGGCCCTGGCGGACGCCGTTCTGCACGCGCAGGTGCCGGTCATACCGGGCGCCGCAACAGCCAGTGAGATCATGGCGCTGCGCGCGCGCGGGTTCCGCGTGCTGAAATTCTTTCCCGCTGCGCCCAGCGGCGGAATCGGCGCGCTCAACGCCTTGCGTGGACCCTTTGGCGATCTGAACTTCTGTCCAACAGGCGGCATTGGCGAGGATGATGCGCAGGCTTACCTGGCCCTGCCCAACGTGCCCTGCGTGGGCGGCTCCTGGATGGTACGCAAGGAGTGGCTGCAGGCCGGCGACTGGGACCGTGTCACCGCCAGTGCGCGACGCAGCCTGGGCGCGTAGGCACCCGTTGCTCCCCGCGCAGGGAAGCCGGTCCTGCAGCGTCGGGGGAACAACGGGGTCGCGGAGTCCAAGATCTCCCGCTGCGGCCGCGGAGCATCCGATCGCTCCACCACCGCGATGAGCCATCCGCCTGGCCCTGCCAGGACTGCGCGATTGATCAGCAGCAGCCGTCAGCGTGCACCTGGTGGCTGGGCCGAGCCGCACTGCCCGTCGTCAGTCCCCGGAGGCTGGCGTCATGATGGGCCGCGATGACGCCGGCCACCACATGGCTGATTCGCTTGCCGGTGGGGATGTGCAGAAACTCGTTCGGCCCGTGCGCATTGGAGTGCGGACCAAGAACACCCGTGACCAGGAACTGGGCATCCGGGAACTTCTCGCCCAACATGCCCATGAATGGAATGCTGCCGCCTTCACCCATGTAAGCGGGTGGCGCGCCGAACGCCGATCGCGCCGTGGCTTCCACCGCTTGTGCGAGCCATGGTCGGAGCGCAGGGGCATTCCATCCGCTGGAAGCCTTCTCAAGTTCAAAAGCGACCCTGCACCCGTACGGCGGATCGCCTTCCAGGATGCGCTTGACGTGTTCCCCTGCGCGCACGCCATCGAGCGTCGGGGGCAGACGCAAGCTCAGCTTCAGCGACGTAAAGGGACGCAAAACATTGCCAGCGCTCGCCAGCGGTGGCAGCCCGTCCGCGCCGGTTATCGCCAGTTGCGGGCGCCACGTGCGGTTCAATACCAGCTCCGCAAGGTCGGGACTGACGGGCTGCATGCCCGGGAGCAACGGAAATTTCTCGTAGACGTCCTTACCCAGCGCTTGCGCAGCGGCGCGCGCCTGATCGATGCGATTGGCGGGAATGTCGACGTTGAGCGCCGCATCGGCGATGCAACCGGTTGCCGCATCCTCGATGCGAGACAGCAGGAGGCGGAGCACACGAACGCTCTCGGGGACGATCCCGGAGGCATCCCCCGAGTGCACGCCCTCATCGAGCACGTCCACCCGCAGAGTACCGCCCGTCATGCCGCGAAGGCTGGTCGTCAGCCATAGTTGGTCATAATTACCGCAACCGGAATCGAGGCAAACGACGAGCGAGGGCTGTCCGATGCGCGCGGCGAGGTGATCGACGTAATACGGCAGATCGTAGCTGCCTGATTCCTCGCATGCCTCGATAAGGATCACACAGCGGGCATGCGGCAAACCCTGTTCGCGCAGAACCAGCAACGCCGCAAGCGCGCCGAACAAGGCATAGCCATCATCGGCACCTCCACGGCCATAGAGTCGATCATCGCGCAGTACGGGCTTCCAGGGTTCCAGGCCGCTACTCCAGCCGGTCATCTCCGGTTGCTTGTCCAGGTGTCCATAGAGCAGCACAGCGTCATCGACACGCGCATCGGATCCAGCGCTTGCCGGTATCTCGATGAAGATCAGGGGGGTGCGATCGGGGAGCCGCACCACCTCCAGAGTGGCGCCGGGCAACAAAGACAGCTTCTGACGCGCCCAGCCAGCCATCAGGTCGACCGCGGCATCCATGTAGCCATGCGCAGCCCATTGCGCGTCGAACATCGGCGACTTGTTGGGTATGCGGATGTACTCGGCAAGCTTGGGTACGATCTCGTCATCCCAGAGTTCGCCAATCTGGCGCGCGGCGCGGCGGCTGTCCATGGATCTGCTCCGACTGCAATGACCGGATTTTACGCCGGCAGGGGTTCACCACGGCGTCTGGCGAGAATTGGATCCAGCAGAAGCACCTCATTCCCCCCTCGCGCATCAGCTGGACCGGGGGTTGTCGATCGGAACACGGTTGCTGCGCCGCCGCATCCCGGCGTGCCGGGGTCGGCTGGGGCTTGAATCCGCGCACGGCGGCCATTACAGGGCTTGATTCATTCGGCGCGCAGTCCTAGCCTCGCTGCGGCTGCCTTGCTGCAGCACGCATCTGGGGATCGCTTGGCCACCGCTTCCACCCGCCGCCTGCCGGCACTGATCGAGCAGTTGCTGCGCGCGCGTGACGCGCAGGAGCTGCATCAGGTCGCCGCCCTGTTCGCATCACGGTCCCGGACGCTGGACCCCGAATCGCGCGCGTCGCTGGCGCGATGGGCGGACGGGCTGGTCGAAGCACGCCGCGCGCAGATCGAGCAGCGCGACCAGGCTGCCGCGAACCTGGCACGCCTGGAGGGCGCCGAACGACTGCAGCGCGCGCTGTATGCCATCGCCGAGCAGGCCGGCGCCGAACGTCGGCTGCCGGAAGTGATGAGCTCGATGCACGAGATTCTTCGCAACCTGATGTATGCGGAGAACTGCTACTTCGTCCTGTATGACGAATCCTCCGACACCGTGCGATTCGTCTATTACGCCGACGTGGCGGATCCGGACCCCCCGCATCCCGACCATGACTACCCCCTCGAAGAGACGCGCAACAGCCCGACGTGGCACTTGATCCGTGGTGGACAAGCGCTGCGCGGGTCCCTCGATGAAATTGCCCTGCAGGTGCAAGGGCCCTTGCAGGCCACGGGTCCCATCTGCGTCGATTGGCTTGGGGTTCCCATGCGCCGCGGGAATCGCGTGATCGGCGGCATTGCGGTGCAAAGCTACCGGGACGACGCACGTTATAGCGCCGAGGACCAGGCGCTACTTGGCTACGTGGCCCAGCATATCCAGTCCGCGCTCGAGCGCCGCCAGGCGCATGCGGACCTGGAGAAGCGCGTGCACGAGCGTACGGAGGCGCTCCGTGAGGCAAATCGCGTACTCCAGCAACAGGTGCTCGAGCGCCAGCGCGGGGAACGCCTGCAGGCTGCACTTTTCCGGATTGCTGAATTGGCGAGCACGAGCGACAGCCTGGACGCCTTTTATGCAGCGGTTCATCGGGTTGTCGGCGGCCTCCTGTACGCGCGCAACTTTTACATCGCCCTGCTATCCGACGATGGCCAGCAGCTCACTTTTCCCTACTCGGTCGATGAGCAGGACGCGGTGCGAAGGCCGCGTCGCGCGGGACACGGCCTGACCGAATACGTCATCGCCCATGGCGCCGCGCTGCTGGCGAACGAGGACAACATGCAAGCGCTGCGCGCCAGCGGAGACGTGGTTCAGAGCGGCGCCGATTCGGTTTGCTGGCTCGGCGTGCCGCTGGTGCTTGGTGAAAGAACCGTCGGCGCCCTGGTCGTCCAGAGCTACGCACCCGAGCATCGCTACAGCAGCCGTGACCAGGACCTCCTGACATTCGTCAGCTATCACATTGCCAATGCCCTTGATCGTCGGCGCAATGCGGACATCCTTCGGCTTGCCCACGCGGACCTGGAGCGCCGCGTGGCCGAGCGCACCCGGGCGCTGGCGATGGCAAACAGGGATCTGCGCGAGCAGGTGGCGGAGCGCGAGCGAGCAGAGCGCCGGCTCAAATTCGAAACCCTCCATGATTCGTTGACGGGCTTGCCCAACCGCAACTTGCTGGTGCAGCGCCTTGAACACGCGCTGGAGCGCTTGCGCGTTGATGCCCAACGCCGATTCGCGGTCCTGTTCCTGGACCTGGACCGGTTCAAGGTCATCAATGACTCGGTTGGACATCTGGTCGGCGACGATCTTCTGTTCCAGGCGGGACGACGCATCCGCGGCAGCCTCAAATCACAGGATGTCGTCGCGCGGCTGGGTGGCGACGAATTCGCAGTGCTGATCGAGAATATCCATTCGATCGAGGAAGTGACGCGTGTTGCCGACCGCATCATCGCCAGCATGCAGGCACCGTTCCAACTCGGCCAAAAGGAAATGTTCACGTCGGTCTCGATCGGCATCGCCGTCGCCGAACCCCACTACGTCCGACCCGAGGAACTTCTGCGCGACGCCGATTCCGCGATGTATCGTGCCAAAGCCGAAGGTCGTCAGCGGTGGTCGATCTTCGACGAACAACTGCGCCGTCAAGCCGTCCATCTCCTTGACATGGAGGTCGACCTGCGTCGCGCACTGGCGCGCGGTGAATTCGTGCCGTACTACCAGCCCATCACCCGCCTCGAAGATGGAACCACCGTAGGCTACGAGGCGCTGGTGCGCTGGCAGCACCCGCAGCGAGGCGTGCTCGATCCCGCGCAATTCCTTGCGGTTGCGGAGGACAACGGCTCGGCAGAGGCGATGGATTGGCTGATCTTCGAGCGCGTTGCCGCGGAAGCGCCACAGCTTCTTGAAAGTGGCGGCTTCGTGAGCATCAATCTGTCCGCTCGCCACTTCCGCAGCGCAGGGCTCACCGCGCGGCTGCTTTCGCTTCTGGTTCGCCACAACCTGTCGCCGGAGAACCTGCGCATCGAGGTAACGGAGCGCGTCCTGCTCGATAACCCCGAGGAATTCAGACGCACACTCGCCGACCTGCGTGACCAGGGAATCAGCGTTTCGCTTGACGACTTCGGTACCGGCTACTCCTCGCTCAGCTATCTCCACCAGTACCCACTGCAGACATTGAAGATCGATCGATCGTTCGTCACCGCGTTGGACAATGGCGAGTCAGGTAACGGCTACGCGGTTATCAGGACCATCCAGGCACTGGCCAGCGCGCTGGGAATGAACGTGATCGCCGAAGGCGTCGAGGACGAGGCGCAACGCGAACTGCTGCTTAAGCTCGGTTGTCCCTATGGCCAAGGATACCTTTACAGCCGACCGCAACCATTGGCCGCATGGATCGGGACGCCACCCGCTAATGTGGTGTGGATGACGCCGGCGCGCTAGGTGCACTTGCAAGCAGACGCCCCGCGTCGATGGCGTCCAGCGTGTAACGTGCTGCACAGAACTCGCAGGTCACCTCGATTTCCCCATCACGCGCGTCAAGCGCAGCCTGGATTTCCGCGGGACCCAGGACGCGAAGCATCGCCTCCACGCGCGCACGCGAGCACGAACAACCAAACGCCAGTGTCCGGATTGGAAAGACGCGCGGTCGTTCCTCGTGATAGAGCCGCGTCAACAGTCGTTCTGGAGGCAGTTCCAGCAATTCGGTTGGCGTCAGGGTGCTGGTCAGATGGCCGATCCGTGGCCAGGCATCCTCGTCGTCGACGTCGTTGCCCGGCAACTGTTGCAACAGGATTCCCGCGGCCACGCGCTCGCCAGCAGCGAGCACGATGCGCGTCGGTAACTGTTCCGACTGGGCAAAGTAACCTTCCAGCGCGCCGGCAAGCCGGGGCTCCCGGATGGCGACCAGTCCCTGGTACCGCGTACCGCTTTCGACGCTGCCGAGGGTAAGGGCCAGCAATGCTTCCGGCTGGGCGGCCAGGTCCAGTGCAGTCGGATCCCCCACCCATCCGTCCTCCGCCAAGCGTGCGAGTCCTCTCACTCGGCCCGCATCCGTGCACTCGGCGAACAGCAGGCGCAACGGCCCACGGCTCTTCAATTCCAGCGACAGGGCACCCTGCAGCTTGACGTGTGCCGTGAGGAGCGCGCTGGCGGCAAGCGCTTCACCCAGCAGTGCCCGTACCGGCGCCGGATAGTCCTGTCGCGCCGCGACGTCTCGCCAAGCGGGTCCAAGCCGCACGATGGCGCCGCGGACGCCGGCGCGCTCGAGCAGGAATGGCTGCAGCAGGTCGACAGTATCCATGCGGAATCCTTGGGAAACCCACAATATGCGGACTCCACCATGGCAATCAACGGACCCGACGCAGATCGGCACCAAACGCCGCCCGCACAAGGGAGGCTGGACCCTATACTCGCACCGAACCCGAACAACCCCATGGCTTCCGCACGTTCATTCCGCCGCCGCATCTGGCGCCTTGCGTGGCGCTCCCTGCTCGCCTTCGTGCTGCTGTCCGAGGCGCTGGTGCTTCCGTTGCGATGGCTTCCGCCAGCGACGAGCGCGGTGATGCTCGAGCGATGGGCCAGCGCACGGCTTCGCGGCGATGCGCACTTCCGTATCCACTATCGGTGGGTGCCGTGGCACGCCGTGTCGCCATGGGCGCCGCTCGCCATGGTTGCCGGCGAAGACCAGACCTTTCCGACCAACTGGGGGTTCGACTTTGGTGAAATCCGGGATGCCATCGTTGCCGCCGACCACGGCGCCAGACTCCGCGGCGCGAGCACCATTACCCAGCAGACGGCAAAGAACCTGTTCCTCTGGGATGGCCGCAGCTTCGTCCGCAAAGGCATTGAAGCCTGGTTCACGGTGCTGCTGACGCTGAATCTGCCCAAACAGAGGATCCTGACCATCTACATGAATATCGCCGAACTGGGTAATGGCATCTTTGGCGTGGATGCGGCCAGCCGGGCCTACTTTCACGAGGCTCCCGCAAGCCTGAGTCCCCGCGAGGCCGCCCTGCTGGCCGCCACGCTGCCTAATCCGCACGTCTACCACGCGCAGTACCCATCAACCTACGTGCTGGATCGCGCCGCATGGATCGAGCAGCAAATGCGTCAGCTCGGTGGCCCCGCTTACCTGCCGCGCTGAGCCCGACTCACATGCCGCCGAGACGAAGCGCGAGTGCAAGCAACGTCGCCAAGAGCACTGGCGTCGTCAACGCCAGCCCCACGCGCAGGTAGTGCGCCCAACCGATGTGCATGCCCTTGCGGTCCAGCACGTGAAGCCAGAGCAGGGTCGCCAAACTACCAATGGGCGTGAACTTGGGGCCAAGGTCACAGCCGATCACGTGTGCATACACCATGGCCTCCCGCACCGGTGCCGAAAGCCCCTGCGCGTGATGGATGGCCAGTGCACCCACCAGGGTCATGGGCAAATTGTTCATCAGTGAAGACAGCAAGGCGCTGAGAAAGCCCGTCCCCAATGCTGCAACGACGATCCCGCGCGTGCCGAGTGCCTGCAACATCCTTGCTAGATCGGCGGTCAGGCCGGCATTACGCAATCCGAAGACGACCAGGTACATGCCCAGCGAAAAGAGGACGATCTGCCAAGGTGCACCCTTGATTACGCGATGGACGTCGAGGCGCGCGCCCCGGCCACCGCGCCACCATCGCCCGGCCAACGCCAACAGGAGCAATGCGGCCAGGCCAGTGACGACCGACACCGGCACGCCGTGGGCGGCGGTCACGAAATAAGCCAGGAGGAGCACCGCCATCACGGGCCACGTCCAGCGGAAAACCAGCGGATCGCGGATGGCCGCGCCTGGCGCTTCGAGCCGCGCGCAGTCGTAACGATGGGGAATGGCCCGCCTGTAGTAAAGCGCCAGCACGACCAGTGTTGTCGCCAGCGCAACCACGTCGACCGGCACCATGACCGAGGCATATCGGTCGAACGGAATGCCGAAGTAGCCGGCCGTGACGATGTTGACAAGATTGGAAATCACGAGCGGGAGCGAGGTGGTATCGGCCACGAATCCGCAGGCCATCACGAAGGCCAGTGCTGCCTCCGGAGCAAATCCCAGTGCCATCAGCATGGCCAGTACGATCGGCGTGAGGATCAGTGCCGCGCCATCGTTCGCAAAGAAGGCGGCAATGGCGGCACCCAGCAGAATGATCAGCGGGAACAGGCGGCGCCCGTGGCCCCCGCCCCATCGGGCGACATGCAGGGCCGCCCAATGGAACACGCCCGCCTCGTCGAGGATCAGCGAGATCACGATCAGCCCGACGAAGGTGAAGGTCGCGTCCCACACGATGTGCCACACCACCGGGATATCCGTCCAATGGATCACGCCCGTCGCCAATGCCAGCAAGGCCCCCCCGAGGGCGCTCCAACCGATGCCCAGTCCCCTGGGCTGCCAGATCACGAAGGCCAGCGTGAGCACGAAGATCGCGAGCGCCATCAGCACGAGACGCTGCTCCACGCGGACGGCATCATGCGCCGGTAAAGCGCCAGCGCGACGAGTCCGGTGCTCATTGCGAAGCGACGATTGCTGCGATCGCGGCAAGGCTGGCGCTTGCCAGGCGCGGTTCAAGTCGTTCATCCGGCAGTGCGACCAATTGTTCGACATGCTTGCGGATCGCGTGCAGCGTCGCACGGAATGCAGCGCGTCGCTCCGCTTGGTCGCCCGTCACCATGGCCGGATCGGGAACACCCCAATGCGCCGTGGCGGGGCGTCCCGGCCAAACGGGACACGATTCGCCTGCCGCGTTGTCGCAAACCGTCAGGATGATGTCCATGGAAGGCGCGCCGACGACAGCGAATTCATCCCATGACTTGCTGCGCAGACGCGCCGTCTCATATCCGATCTCGGCGGCGAGCTCGACCGCCAGCGGCTGCACCCGCCCAGCCGGGTGACTTCCAGCACTGAAGGACCGGAAGCGCGGGGCTCCCATCACGCCCAGCAGCGCCTCGGCCAGGATGCTGCGCGCCGAATTTCCGGTACAGAGGAACAAGACATTGTAGTTTCGCTCAGTCACGCGATGTCCTTCTTGGCGATGGAAAGCCGGGCGGATTCAGGACCATCGGATCGATGGCCGTTGCGCCGGATGGTCCGGTGCGAAGCGCGGCACTGCTCGGGTAGCCGCGACAAGTCATGCCAGTCGCACCCGTAACGCACAGGGATTCTCGCGACTGGCCGCGACATGCCTGGGCCCGATCCCGCGCGTGCAAGCCTCGACGCGGACGGATGCCACCCACTCCGGACGAGCCCATGCGCGATGCGCAGCGGACATGCTGGCGACAAGAATCTCCTCGGGGGAGCTGGCACGGCCAGCGCCTCCATGGCTTCCGCTTGCAACGGCGGGGTCACACCGACCATCAGGATGGCCCGGCCGCGGTGAATCAACGCCGTTGACGGACACGAGGGAGTGGCGCACGCGCTGCGGCTCCGGGAGGAAAGAGGGTCGAGCAGGTTCGAAGGGGAGCACATGCACCATGCCCCGCGCAGCAATTTTCGGAGAGGTAGGCAAGCAATGCGTCCATGCGCCCAAAGTCCGCGCGACAGCGGATGCTGCGACCTTCCCGCGTATCGAGGACCAGGCCGGCCGCACGGAGGACGCCCAGATGCGCGCTGAGCGTCGAATGCGGGACCGACAACTGTTCAGCGAGCTCGCCGACGGCCATCCCCGTCGGTCCCGCAGGGACGAGCAAGCGGTAAAGCGCCAGTCGGGTCGGCTGTGCCAAGGCCCGGAGGGCCGCCAACGCCTCATTGATTTCCATATTTCTAGAATAATCGAATCATATGCTCCGGTCAAACGCCATCCGCGGCCAGCGCTAGACTGGCACCCAGCCACCTGCAGGAGTCATTGCGATGCAACGGGTCAGGCATCTTCTCGAAGCCAAGGGCCATGGCGTCCACGCCATCCCACCCGAGTCCAGCGTACTCGAGGCACTGCGCACGATGGCGAGGGAAGGCATAGGCGCCTTGCTGGTCATGCAAGGTCCACAACTGCTGGGCGTCGTGTCCGAGCGTGACTATGCCCGCAAGGTCGCACTGATGGGCCGCGCCTCTGCCGATACCCCGGTGCGCGAGATCATGAGCACGCCTGCGATCACGATCAACCCGGACGACACCGTCGATGCTTGCATGCGCTTGTGCACAGACAGCCGCGTGCGTCATTTGCCGGTCCTCGATGGCGGGAAGGTCGTCGGCATCATTTCCATTGGCGACCTCGTCAAGGCCGTCATCGACGATCAGGCCCAGCAGATCGAACATTTGCAGCGCTACATAGCGGGCTAACCCCGGATGAACCGGCGCGTGGCCGGAGGCCGCGTCGCCACGCGCGATGCACCGGCGACTGGACCGGGAACACTTTGCAATCCCCGGCTCGCGGTCGTCAGGGCATCGATTGCTCGGTGGTTCGCGCCGGGCGAGGCTTCAGCGACAACGTGGAAACTCCATGGTCTACGACGAGATAATCATTGGCGCTGGATCGGCCGGTTGCGTCCTGGCCAACCGGTTGAGCGCGGATGGCAAGCGACGAGTCCTGTTGATCGAAGCGGGGGGCAGTGACGCCCATCCCTACATCCAGATGCCGGCCGGCATCGCGAAATTGATGACGATGCCCCGGGTCGACTGGGGCTACGTGACCGAACCCGAGCCGGCACTGCAAGGTCGACGCTTATGGTGGCCGCGTGGCCGCGTTCTCGGTGGCTCGAGTTCGATCAATGCAATGTGCTACGTGCGAGGCCGGCCGTTTGATTACGCGCGATGGGCGGAAGCCGCTGGCGATGCGGGGTGGGACTGGCCTGCGGTACTGCCCTATTTCAAGCGCGCCGAAGACAACACCCGTGGCGCGAACGAGTGGCATGGCGTGGGCGGACCGCTGGGAGTCGACGACCTCCGCTACGTGAATCCGCTGAGTGCGACGCTGCTCGAGGCGGCCGCCGCTGCGGGACACGCGCGCAATGCGGATTTCA
>JAJYPJ010000090.1 GCA_021795435.1 Pseudomonadota bacterium | reverse complement strand
CGGGCCGGCCACGGGTTGCCGCCGGCGCCCCCGCGGACGGCGAAGGCGGTCGCGCGCGTGGTGATCAACGGGCTGCGCGACGAGCGCCGGCGCGATGAGCGCCGGCGTGAGCTGCTGGCCTGGTTTGGACAGCCCTAAAAAAACAGCGCCCGGGCGCTCATGGAGAAGAAAGAATGGACACTAACAATGATGATCTTGAAGTTACGAGCGGGGCAGCAACGCCGCAGATGACCGCTGACGCCGGGGCCGCGCAGGCCTTCTCAAGGCGTTGGGCAGGCCGCCTGCTGCATGATCACTCAACCAACTCATGGCTGGAATTCGACGGGGTACGCTGGGCGCGCGATGAAACAGGGCGGATCATGCAACACGGCCTGGAAGTGTCAAACTTCATGCTCGGCGAGGCGACCGCACTCCTCTCACGCGCTGCGATCGAGCGCGATGCTCGCACCCAAAGGGAATTGAAACAACAGTCAGATCTTGCAGGCGCCGCGGCCGTTCAACTCCACAAAAAGCCTCGCCTCGATGCAATGATTCAGCTTGCCGCGAGCGACCCGCGGATCGCCACGACGCGCAGCGCATTCGACCCTGACGACATGATCCTCGGTGTACACAATGGCGTGATTGAGTTGCGGAGCGGCGCGGCGAGGCGCGCGCGGCCCGAAGACATGGTAACAAGACAGGCGGGCGCGGCTTTCTATCCAGACGCCGCGTGTCCTACGTGGGACACGTTTCTCAACCGCGTGCAGCCGGATCCAGAAGTGCGCCGATGGCTCCAACGCTGGGCCGGCTATTGTTTGACGGGCGACACATCCCAGCAGCAGCTCACTGTTTTCCACGGGGCAGGAGCCAATGGCAAAACGGTCTTCAGCGAGACGGTCAAAACGCTGCTCGGCACGTACGCCGTCACGGCTGACTTCTCAAGTTTCATCGCGCGTGAACAAAAAGGGGATTCGATTCGCAACGACCTGGCGCGGCTGGACAAAGTTCGCCTCGTCGTTGCGAGCGAGGGCGCGGAGGGGGCGCGCCTGGACGAGGACCTTGTAAAGTGCGTGACGGGCGGTGAAAAAATCACTGCCCGGTTTCTGCATCGAGAATTTTTTGAGTTTCGCCCGCGTTTCAAGCTCTTGCTGGTCACCAACCATCGGCCGACGATCGTGGGCACCGACCCCGGTATTTGGCGTCGGGTCGTGCTCGTGCCTTGGCCAGTGACGATTCCGCGCTGCGAGCAGGACCGCGGGCTCGCTGCGCGGCTCGAGCACGAGCTACCGGGGATTTTGAATTGGGCACTCTCAGGCCTTGCGGAGTTCCAGCGCGGAGGGCTCGATGACTTGCCGGCGACGATTGCGGTCGCAAACGAGATGTACCGCAAGGACAGCGACGACATTGGCGCCTGGATCGAGGACGCATGCGACCTTGGCGCCGCCCTGAGGGCGTCCGCAAACGCGATCTACGCGTCTTACGCCGCGTGGGCCAGCGCCAGCGGCCACCGCGCGATGTCCGCGAGGGCTCTGGGCGATCGCCTGCGCGGGCGCGGCCTGGCCCAGTGCCGGATGCCCGACGCGCGCGGCAGCCGCGGCTGGCTCGGCATTGCGCCACGGTCGCCGAGCGACGTGCGGCTCGACTGAGGCCCCGGCGTTCTGACAGATCTGACAGATCTGACACTAGTTTCCGTATTTTTCTAAAATTTGCCCCTTAGGCGGAAAATACGGGTTTTTCTGTCAGATCTGTCAGATCTGTCAGAAAGAGCAAGAGCCAGCCTTGAAGAGCGGTTCCCTGAGACCAGGGAGCAACCGCCTTGAGCCCGCGTTCCCTAAAAAGAAATCCACAATCAAAATCAAACGCTTGCCTTGATCAAAGAGCGGATCGGGGATCGCGCACGGCCCCGAAAGGAGCGAAGTACCCCACCCACCCCCACCCGCCCCGGAGGGGCAGGTAGGGCACTGGCCGGCTGATGCCCCTTCATCTTGAACGGTCGCGCTGCGGCCTGAGTGGAGCAAACAAAATGAACGCTGCAAGTGAAATCGATCAGGTACAACTTGTGCTGGACCTCACTTATTCGCCCAACGAGGACACCATCGTTGATTATCGGCTCAGCGTTAATAATAACCTTGTCGCGTCGGGCGCACTCAACGGCACAAGGTTAATGCTCGCGTCAGGGCTCGCTGGCGTGTTGCTGGACGTCGCGCCTTACGATGCCGTGATGTAACAAAGGGACCGATTATGAATAACGATGAATTTGAACTTTGCCTTGAGTTTTCGCGTGACGAACTGGGAAATCGCGCTCCATTGTTTCGTCTTTTTCGAAACGGCCAACCGCTAATGCGCGGAGATCTTTCTGGAAAGCGGTTGGTTTTGGCTGAGGCGATTCGGTCCAAGGCCGGCGCAGGCCGGCCACCTGGTGACGAGAGAGATCCGACGTCATGGCTGGCTTTTGATTTTTGATTTGCAGCCGAATGATGAATGATGGTGATTCTAGGCACACACTTCTCGACGCAGGCTGAGCGGGCACGGGAACAGGGTGAGTCAACCTGACTCACGCCGATCTGGCGGCTGCCGGTACTGCAGCGGGGTGACCCAACCTGGGTCACGCCGATTCGACGTTTCGAGACTGCCGGGCGCGTTCCGGGGGGCGCAGGCGCATATCGATCCTATCCGTCTCGAATAGGAAATAGGATAAGTTCGGCTTTCCTATCAGAAAACATCTGGATATCAAACACATACGGCGCTTTCCAGTCCTATTTAGGATAGAAAATAGGATAGGATAGGATTTCATACCCGCTGCGCTCCCAGTCTGGGTCACGCTGATATTTCCCCGCCCGGCGCCTCTACCGTCACGGCCAGCCTTTGCCTTTGATCCTGCTCCTGACCTTGATCTTGGCTTTACCTTGATCGTGGCATCCGGTCTGGCCTAAGCACTGGGCGGCCAAGGGCCGCCCCACATGGGCCACCCAGCGAGCATTCGCTCGCCGGGCTTAACGCCCAAAGAGCGGGCGCACACACTACGCATCTCTGCGAGTGTGTCCCGCGCCAATGCTGGCGCGGGTTTGAGGCGAATACACCGGACTTTCGAGTTGTGTACGGCCCAGCCCGCAAAGCCGCGCCGCGCCTCGCTTTGAGCCGAATACGCCCGTTCTGGCAAGTCCAGCTTGGCGAGGCCGGTTTCACCTCATGCCCCTTTACAGATAGGAGACCGAATTTTCGACCCCGAGCAAGGGAAAGGAGCAATCACGTGCGCAAGCGCATTTTGAGTCTCAGGGTCACTGAGACGGAGTATCAGGCCCTCAAGGCCAGGGCGGACGCGGGCGGCGTATCGGTCCAAGCAGAGACCCGGCGGGCGGCGCTCGAAGCGATCGAGCTTGGCCCCCGCCTGGCTGCGATCGAGGCTCGGCTGGCTGAGCTGCCGACCGGGCCGGCCCTGGCGAAGGCGTTTGAACGCCTGGCCCTGAAGATCGGCAAAGGCGGTGCAGCATGATTTCCTTTAGCCCCATCGCGAGCGCCGCCAAGGCCGCCGACTATTACTCTGATTTACAACAAGCCGCAGAGTATTACGGCGATGCGGGTCGCGTGCCGTCCCGCTGGGTTGGCGCGGGCGCTGCGCTTCAAAATCTCCACGGCGAGGTTGGCCGCGAAGCGCTGCGCGCGCAATTGTCGGGAACCGTTAAAGATGCAGACGGCACCGAGCGCCAATTGGGTATCCACCGCGCCGGCGAATGGCAGCACCGTGCCGGCTGGGATTTCACGGTTTCCGCTCCCAAATCCGTCAGCATCGAATCTCTCGTGCATGGTCGGGATGACGTCATTAGCGCGCACCGAAATGCCGTCACTGCGGCAATCGCTTATTTGGAGAAATACGGCGCGGCTGCTCGGATTAACGGCCAGTTTGTCCCGACGGGCAATTTGACGGCAGCTGCCTACGACCACGTTTCAAGCCGCGCAGGCGACCCCCAGTTGCACACTCATTTGCTCGTTGCCAACGTCACGCACGACGCCGACGGCCGGGCCCGCAGCGTCAGCAATGAGCAGCTGCTGCAGCATCGCAAGGCTGCCGATGCGGTGTATCACCAGGCGTTGTCCCGCGAGCTGCAGCGGCTCGGCTACGCGGTCCGCCACGACCGAGCCGGGCGAGTAGAAATTGACAGCTACTCCCGCGAGGCGCTGTCCGACTTTTCGACGCGGTCCAAGGAAATCGAGGCGGCCCTGGCGGCACGCGGGCTGACCCGTGAAGTAGCTTCAGCCGAAGCCCGGCAGGTAGCGGCCTTGGCGACCCGCCAGGATAAAAACCTTCCGGAGACGAAGGACGCGCACCAGGATCGCTGGCGCGCGCAGGCTGAACTGCTGGGGGTCGCGCCCGCCTCACGCTCCACTCCGTCGGCCCAGCCGCAGGGCTGGGACGCCGCCGCAATCGCGCGGCAGGCCGTGGCGGACGCTGCGCACCACCTGACCGAGCGCGAGTCAGTGATGCGGCCGCAGGACTTGAACCGCGAGGCGGCACGCATGACCGAGGGCCGCTGCGACTGGGAGCACGTCGAGGCCGCCATCGCCGACGCGATGCAGCGCGGCGAGCTGGTGCAGGGCGACGACGGCCGGATCACGACTGCATCGATGCTTGAAATCGAGCGTGCCACGGACGCGCGGCTCGAGGCCGGGCGCGGAGCGCACCGGGCAGTGATGTCCGATGCGCAATTCGCACACGCGATGTCGAACTTCGAGCGCGCCAAGGGTTTCGCGCTGTCGGACGAGCAGCGCGCCGCAGCCCGCA
>JAJYPJ010000027.1 GCA_021795435.1 Pseudomonadota bacterium | reverse complement strand
ATGACGTCCCGCTGCCGCAAGACGTGTTGTATGAATACCTTGCACGGCAGTTGGGCGCGTCACCGCCGGAGAGTGGTCCACCACCCCAAGGCATAGGCAACAAGCGCCTGCGGAACCTTCGCCTGCGGGCCAGTGGCTGGTCGCCGCAGTGGCCGGACGCGCGCTGGGGCTATGCCGCGCTGAAGGACGCGGTACGCTGACGCGGTATGCGGCGAGCCTCGGCCTGCATGCTGGGGAGGATGTCAAGGTTTGTTACACTCGCCCGTGTGACGGCGCGTGGCCTGCGGCCTGCCGCGCCTCGGTCACTGGCGAGCGAGGCTCGTGGACCCATGTGCTGGCATGTACTGAGGAAAGCCGCGGATGAACAAGCATAGATGGGTCGTCGGGGTGCTCGAGGACGATCCCGACCAGTCGGGTCTGGTCCAGCTCTGGCTCGAGAGGGCTGGATACGAGGCTTTGCTTTTCGCCAATGCGGCGGAATTTCGGCGGGGGCTGGGCCACGAGGCCATCGACTTGCTCCTGCTGGACTGGATGTTGCCTGATGCCAGTGGCCTGGAAGTTCTGGAATGGATCCGCAGCGCGGGTAATCCCGGCTTGCCGGTGGTGTTCCTGACCGCCCGCGCCGCGGAGAGCGACATCGTCCGGGGGCTCGAAGTGGGCGCGGACGACTACGTGGTCAAGCCTCCCAAGCAAGGCGAACTGTTGGCACGCGTCGCCGCGGTGCTGCGCCGTCGGGGTGGCGAGGTCGACGCCGAAGCGTTGCTGGAAGTGCCTCCGTACGTCATCGATTTCAACAAGCGGCGGGTGCGGATTGGCAGCGATGATTTCGATCTCACGCAACGGGAGTTCGATCTTGCCAGCTACCTATTCCGTCGCCATGGCCGTATCGTCAGCCGTGAGGCGCTTCTGGAACAGGTGTGGAATCTCAGCCCCGGACTGACCACGCGCACCGTGGACACCCACATCAGCCGCCTGCGGAAAAAGCTGGCACTGAGCGGTGAAAACGGCTGGAAGCTGACGGCCGTCTACCAGCATGGCTATCGACTCGAACAGGCTTGATATGGCGAACATGATCGATCCATCCCGCGTGACCACCGGCAATGAACTGCACGGGTACAGCGTCGCTCGTTCGCTGGGCATCGTGCGCGGTATCACGGTGCGCTCCCGAAGCGTCATCGGCAACGTGGGCGCAGCGCTCCAGACCTTGGTCGGCGGCAACATCAGTCTGTACACGGAGCTGTGCGAAAAGGCGCGGGAAGAGGCGTTCGAATTGATGTGCCAGCACGCGGCCGCGATGGGAGCCAACGCGGTTCTGGCCATGCGTTACGATGCCAACGATGTGGCGGCAGGCGTCACGGAGGTGCTTGCCTACGGAACCGCCGTGGTTGTTCAGCCGACGGCCTGAACCGCCGGAAGCGACGCGCCTGCGCCGGCCGCGTCCATCACGCGGCGGCCGCGGTTGGCGTGCTAGCATCCGGTCCCGGCCGAGGGCGCACCGGCAGAGGAAGACCGCCCACCGTCTCACCTATGGACATCATGTTCGCACCCGAACTATTGCAGCAGTTGCGCGATCTGCTTGAGCAGGCGCGCGCATCGCAGGATCCCGACGCCACCGCCATGAGCCTCGCCACTGTTGGTGGTGACGGCAGGCCGCACGCACGCATCGTGCTGCTCAAGGGCATTGAAGCCGATGGGGTCAGGTTCCACACGAATTACCAAAGTGCCAAGGGCGAGGAAATCCGCGCCCATGCGGAGGTGGCCCTTTGCCTGCATTGGAAGTGGCTTGGCGAGGTCAGGGCTGGCGGCGTCCAGGTGCGCATTGAGGGCCGAGCGCTGCGCCTGAGCGACGAGGAGTCGGATGCCTATTTCGCGACCCGCCCGCGGGGAAGCCAGATAGGGGCCTGGGCCTCCTTGCAGTCGCAGACCTTGCCGGACCGGGCCGCATTCGAGACGCGCGTCGCCGAATACGAGCAGCGGTTTGCCGAGGGTCCAGTCACGCGGCCGCCGCACTGGGGTGGCTATCGCGTGGTGCCGGACATGGTCGAGATCTGGCATGGAAGGGAATTCCGGCTGCATGAGCGACGGCGGTGGGAGCGGTTCGCCGACGTCTGGCGTGACCGGCTGATGTACCCGTGAATCGGATCGATGCCGGCCAGGGACAACCTGGCGGGGCATGCCGACGAGGTCGCGTGAAGGCGAGGGCAGCGTTTCCTGTCGAAAGTGGTATTGCGCCACCGAACGGATCGGGCTTTTCGCACTGGCGCACCGAGCGTGGCGCGCGGACTCCCGTCGTCGCGCCGGCGCTGTAGTCGGCATGCACGGGCCCCGCCGCATTGTCTGCTTGACGGAGGAGCCAACCGAGGTTCTCTATGCGCTGGAAGAGCAGCACCGCATCGTGGGCATCAGTGGGTTTACCGTCCGGCCGCGGCGCGCAAGGCTGGAAAAGCCCAAGGTCAGCGCGTTTACAAGCGCCAAGGTTGATGCCATTCTCGCGTTGCGACCCGATCTGGCCATCGGCTTCTCGGACATCCAGGCGGATGTCGCTCGTTCGCTGATCAGCGCCGGCGTCGAGGTCTGGATCAGCAATCATCGATCGGTGGCCGGCATCATCGACTACGTGCACCGCCTCGGCGCGCTGGTTGGTGCCGCTGACCGGGCCTCGGCCTACGCGCGCGAGCTCGAACGGCATGTGCAATCGGTGCGCGTGCTGGCTGATGCGCTGCCGCGACATCCACGTGTCTTTTTCGAAGAATGGGATGAGCCCATCATCTCCGGCATCCGCTGGGTGGCGGAGCTCGTGAGGATTGCGGGCGGTGTGGATGTGTTCCCTGAGCTGGCCGAAGAGCCACTGGCGCGCAACCGCATCATTGTCGACCCCGGCGAGGTCGCGCGGCGCGATCCGGAGATCGTTTTCGGATCATGGTGCGGCAAGCGTTTTCGACCCGAGAAAGTGGCGGCGCGCCCAGGCTGGCATGCGATGCACGCGGTGCGCTCGGGTCAGCTCCATGAGATCCGCTCGCCGGTCATCCTGCAGCCGGGCCCTGCCGCCCTGACGGACGGACTGGACCTCCTTCATGCCCACATTCGCGCATGGGCGGGTTGTTGATCGCCCGCTTCAATTCGCGCTGATGAGCGGGCGCCCGGCGTCATTCGCCAAATGCGGCAGGCAATTCCAGCTGATGAGCCGCCAGGCCCGTGTCTCGGCCGCGAAGGTGCAGATGGCGGTATTGGCCAGCCGCAGATTGAGTTCGATCATGGCCTCGTCGCCAAGCGCCAGTGCGACCTGTGCAAATCGGGCGATGGCGCCAGCGGAACTGACCACGAGCGTGGGTTCGGGGTATTCGCGAAGCATGCGCCCGTAGGCTTCGCTGATGCGTTTGGCAAAGTCATTCCATCGTTCCGTGACGTACTCATCCAAGGCGCCGAGTCGCCAGGCGTCGAGCACCGCGCGCAACAACGCGCGGCCTTGGGCATCGGTCGCGCCAGGCGCTGCATAGGCCAGCTGGCGAGCCTCCGGATTCGTCTTGCGGAAGGCGGCAAGCAGCGCAGCGGCATCCCCGTCGTCCCATTGGGGTGAAGATTCGATGGTCGGCACTGACGCATGGGCGTCGCGCCAGCGGGACACGAGACAATCCACCGTTTGGCGATGCCGCCGGCGAGGCCCGCAAACGATGCGCCTCGGCTGCTGTGCGACAGGACCCGACGCGAGCCAGCATCCGAGCAAACCGGCCTGTTGTTGCCCAAGCGGACTGAGTCGGTCGTAGTCGGCGCCGCCCCAATCGGCCTGCGCGTGACGGACCAGCAGCAGGGAATGCGATTCAGGGGACATCCTGGTCGAACTGCACTGGGATGGTCCGGGCTCCTGGAGGCGTGACCCTGACGTCCAAACGCAGTGTGTCGGGTGGTTTCGCGTGCAGGAGGGCGAGGTAATAGACCATGCCATCCCGTTCACGGACCTCATGGAAATGCATATCGAGCGTTCGTCCGAGCAGGGTCACGGCCTTCCCGGTGACGCGAGCAGGGATTGCCACGCCTTGCGCCGCATCGGGTCCCTTGATGACGCTGATGTTGACGACAAGTACGTCGCGGCGATCAGGTATGCCGTGCCGCAGGGCGACGCTCGGCGGGATGGTATTACCGGTGACCGCGCTGTAGTAAACGACGTAACCCTGGCTACGGACGGCGTCTGCGGCCTGGCCCCGCGCGACGGCCAGCGCAGGGGTGCACAGCAGCGCAAGGATCAGCGCACGCATCATCCACCGAGTCCCAGTGGCCCGACGGCCATGCGAAGCGCGAAGTCGGAGAGCGGCTGCACGACGAGGGCACGGGCCAGCAGGATGATGACGATGGCGGCGGCTGGCGAGATGTCGAAGCCCGCGATCGCGGGAAGGCGTCGGCGCAGGACTCGCAGGACGGGCGTGGCAATCTGGTCCACAAATGGGACCAGCGGATGCTGGGCATCGACGTCAAAGAGGCTGACCAGCGCCGTGACGAATATGATGACCATGTAAAGCACCAGCAGATTGTCCAGCACGCTGGCCAAGGCCATCAGCAGCAAGCCGGGCACCCGCGGGACCATGCCCTCAACCAGCGTCACGAGCAGCACCTCGATGGCCGCTACGAGGTAGGCAAGCAGCAATGGCGCCAGATTGACTCGACCCATGCGGGGAACGAGACGCCGCATGGGCACGACCAGCGGGCTCGTCGTACGGTACAGGAACTGGCATATGGGGTTGTAGAAATCCACCCTCGCCAGTTCCGCCATCTGCCGCAACAGCACAATGGCAAGCGCTGCGCCAAAAACGAACGAAATCAGGACCTGCCCGGCGTTGGCGAAATAGTTGCTCATGGGCTTGAATCCGCTTGGGTCGAGAGTTCCGCGGCCCGATCCGCTGCCGCTCGGAGCGCCCGCGCCACCAGCGCGGCAAAGCCGGCTTGCCGGAACACCTCCAATGCGGCGGCGGTCGTTCCCCCGGGAGACGTGACCCGCTCACGGAGCGTGGTGGCCCCGGCGTCGCTCTCGCGCAACATGCGGCCCGCGCCAAGGCAGGTCTGTTCCGCAAGGAGTCGCGCCGTTGGCGGCTCCAGACCCAGCTCAATGGCTTCCGCCGCCATGGCCTCGACCAGCAGGAAGAAATAGGCAGGCCCGGAACCCGACAGTGCGGTGACGGCGTCCAGTTGTTCCTCCTTGTCCACCCAGCAAGCGATGCCGGCCGCGCGCATGATGACCTCGGCGCGATCACGGCCGTCCGCATCCACGCGCGGGCCCGCGTAGAGCGCACTGGCGCCAGCCCCGAGCAATGCGGGCGTGTTCGGCATCGCGCGCACGATCCTCATTGCGCCGCCGAGCCAGCGTTCGATCTGGTCGCTGCGCACGCCCGCGGCAATTGAAAGGATCAGCGGCCGCTGCGACTGGGCCAGTGCCGAGAGTTCGAGGCATACGGCTTGCATCACCTGGGGCTTGACGGCGAGCACCCACGTTGCCGCGGCGCTGGCTGCGTCCCTGTTGCGGGCATGAGTGGCGATTCCCCAATCGCGCACCAATGCCTCTCGCGACTCGAGGCGAGGCTCCGCAAGGTGAACAGCCTCGGGAGCAACGCCGCTACGAAGGAGCCCACCCACGAGCGCTCTTGCCATGTTGCCGCCACCGATGAAGGCCACCGGCGCGGATCCGGCCCGAGGCTCCACCGTGGGCGACGCTTGCGACGATGCTGGCATGAGGGGGGTCATGGCGCCGGATCCGGCGGTGCCTCGTGATTCTAAGCGCTGCGGCACGTCAGGGGGATGGCCAGCCCTCGTGCCCGGGGGCGTTGCGCCCGAGGCCGGGGGGAGGGAGATTGGCCCCGAACGGATAGAGGACCGGAGCCGTCGCCGGTGCCGGCTAGGGCGCCGGCTCCATTTGATGACGCGGGCCGAACAGTGCGGTGCCGATGCGGACTTCCGTCGCCCCACACGCGATAGCCTCCTCGAAGTCCTCGCTCATGCCCATGGAAAGCGTATCAACGCACGGGTGGCGGGCGCGCAGGGCTTCGAAGTGGCGGCTCATGCGCCGAAACGAAGCGATCCGCATCGATGGATCAGGATGGGGCGCTGGAATCGCCATGAGACCGCGCAGGACCAGACCAGGCGTTGCCACGACCCGCCGCGCCAGTTCGTCGATTTGCGAAGGGTTGCAGCCGTGTTTGCTGGATTCGTCGTCGATGTTGACCTGGATCAGCACGTTCAGGGGCGGACGGCCCGGGGGTCGCGCCGCACCGAGAAGCGGGACCAACTTGGCGCGATCCAGGCTTTCCAGCCAGTCGAAATGCTGGGCGACGTCGCGGCACTTGTTGGATTGCAGCGGACCGACGATATGCCACTGCACCTCCACTCCGGCCAACTCGCGTTGCTTGGCGAGTGCCTCCTGGACGTAATTTTCACCGAAAGCGCGTTGGCCGCAGCGCACCAATTCTCGTATGGCTGCGGCCGGCTGTCCCTTGGACACGGCGAGCAGTCGCACCCCGGAGGTGCCAGCCGGCGATGCCGACCGGATGCGAGCGCGCATCGCCTCAAGCGTGACGCAGTGCGCGGTCATGCGGCGGGTTCGCCGGTAAACAAGGCGGCGCGGCTATACTCGGACTGCGCGAAGAGAGTGCCGCCGCCGGCGGTGGGGGGACTGTGCATGGATATTGCCGAGTTGCTGGCTTTCTCTGTCAAGAATAAGGCTTCCGACCTGCATCTGTCGGCGGGGCTGCCGCCGATGATCCGCGTCGATGGCGACGTCCGCAGGATCAACGTGCCCGCATTGGAACACAAGCAGGTGCACACGCTGATCTACGACATCATGTCCGACAAGCAGCGGCGTGACTACGAGGAGTTCCTCGAAGTCGACTTTTCCTTCGAGATCGCCGGCCTTGCGCGGTTTCGTGTCAATGCCTTCAACCAGAACCGGGGCGCGGCAGCGGTTTTCCGGACCATTCCGTCGGAGGTGTGGACACTGGAAGATCTCGGGGCGCCCAAGATCTTCAAGGACCTCATTGACCAGCCGCAAGGCCTGGTCCTGGTGACCGGACCGACCGGTTCCGGCAAATCGACCACCCTGGCGGCCATGGTGGACCACATCAACAAGACCAACTATGGCCACATCCTCACGATCGAGGATCCGATCGAATTTGTGCATACCTCCCAGAAGTGCCTCGTCAACCAGCGCGAGGTGCACCGGGATACCCATGGGTTCAACGAGGCATTGCGTTCCGCGCTTCGCGAGGACCCGGACTTCATCCTCGTCGGCGAAATGCGCGACATCGAGACCATCCGCCTGGCCCTGACCGCAGCTGAAACCGGACACCTCGTCTTCGCGACGTTGCATACGTCATCGGCCGCGAAAACCATTGATCGCATCATCGACGTGTTTCCCGCGGGCGAGAAGCCCATGGTGCGCTCCATGCTGTCCGAGAGCCTGCGTGCCGTCATCGCGCAGTCCCTGCTGAAGAAGGTCGGTGGTGGCCGCATTGCCGCGCACGAGATCATGGTCGGCATTCCCGCCATCCGCAATCTGATCCGCGAAGACAAGGTTGCCCAGATGTACTCGTCGATCCAGACGGGGCAGCAGTACGGCATGCAGACCATGGACCAGTGTCTGCAGGATCTCGTCAAGCGCGGGTCGGTGACGCGGCAGCAAGCGCTGGAATATGCAAAGAACAAGGAAATATTCAAGGCCTGAACGCTCGCAACCGTGCTGCTGCGGGTGTAGCGTTCGGCAGGGGGCGCGGCGCGGTTGCCGCGCCGATCGCAGGCTTGTCAGCGCCGCAGCGTCGGCGCGCCTCGGGAGGGTGCGATGAGCACGCCGGATTTCACCAGCTTCCTCAAGCTGATGGCACACAAGAAGGCCTCGGACCTTTTCGTTACGGCCGGTGTGGCGCCGTCAATCAAGATCAATGGCCGCATCACGCCCATTACCCAAGGGCCGCTCACCGCCAGTCAAGCGCGCGACATGGTGCTCAACGTGATGACCCCGGCGCAGCGCGAGGAATTCGAAAAGACGCACGAGTGTCAATTCGCGATCAGTCTCTCGGGCGTCGGGCGATTCCGCGTCAGTGCCTTCTACCAACGGAATTGCGTGGGCATGGTGCTGCGACGACTGGAGACGCGCATTCCGACGGTGGAGGAACTGAACCTGCCGCCGATCCTCAAGCAGCTGGCCATGACCAAGCGCGGCATCATCATCTTTGTTGGTGCGACGGGCGCGGGAAAATCCACGTCGCTGGCCGCGATGATTGGTTACCGCAACCAGAATTCGACCGGGCACATCATCACCATCGAGGATCCCATCGAGTACGTGCACAAGCACGAAGGCTGCATCATTACCCAGCGCGAGCTCGGCATCGACACGGACAGCTGGGACAATGCGCTGAAGAATACGCTGCGCCAGGCGCCCGATGTCATCATGATTGGGGAAGTGCGCACGCGGGAAACGATGTCGCACGCCATCAATTTTGCGGAAACCGGCCATCTTGTTCTCTGTACGCTGCATGCCAACAACGCCAATCAGGCGATGGAGCGCATCATCCATTTCTTCCCGGTCGATGTCCGGGAGCAGTTGTTCATGGACCTTTCCCTCAACTTGAAGGGCGTCGTTGCGCAGCAGCTGATTCCGACGCCCGACGGCAAGGCGCGACGCGTGGCGGTTGAAGTCCTGCTTGGCACGCCGCTTGTGCAGGACTACATCCGCAAGGGCGAGGTACACAAGTTGAAGGACGTCATGAAGGAATCGGCGCAGCTGGGCATGCGGACTTTCGACCAGAGTCTCGTCGAGCTATACCATGCCGGCGAAATCACCTACGACGACGCGCTCAGGCACGCTGACAGTGCCAACGAGGTCCGCCTGGCGATCAAATTGGCCCAGGGCGGTGACGCCAATACCCTGGCGCAAGGCTTGGGCGATGTCGAGGTGCTGGAGGCGACACCCAACGAATTCCGGCGCTGAATCGCCGCCGGGCGATCAACCGGCCCTGGAACCAAATCACCGGGCGAGCAATTCCGCCAGGACGGCCATGCGCACGAAGACCCCGTTGGCAACCTGTTCGAGGATGCGCGACTGCGTGCCGTCGGCCACTTCCGAGGCGATTTCAATGCCCCGGTTGATCGGCCCGGGATGCAATACCAAGGCGCCGGATGCCGAGCGCCGCAGGCGCTCCTGCGTCAGCCCGTAGCGTTCGAAATAGGCGGCTTCGTCGGGGAGCAGGGTGGCGATCATGCGTTCCTTCTGGAGGCGCAGCATGATGATGACGTCGCTGCCTTCGACCGCATCGTCGAAGTCCTCGTGCAAGGTGCAGCCCGGGAATTCCGAGGGATCCGGGAGCAGCGCACGAGGACCGCACAGGCGGATCGCGCGTGCGCCCAGCGCCTGCAGTGCATGGACATCCGAGCGCGCCACGCGCGAGTGCAGTACATCTCCGCAGATCGTGACCGTCAGCAGGTTGAAGTTCGGCCGATGCTGGCGAATGGTCAGCGCATCGAGCAGGCCTTGCGTGGGATGCGCGTGGTTGCCGTCCCCGGCGTTGACTACACAGACCGCGCTCGCCGCATGATGGACGAGGAACTCGGGCGTTCCACTTTCGCGGTGCCTCACGATCAACGCGTCCAGATGCATCGCCTCCAGCGTATGCAACGTATCGAGCAGCGTTTCACCCTTGCTGGTTGACGAACCGGCGATGTCGAAGTTGACGACGTCGGCTCCCAGGCGGCGCGCCGCCAGCTCGAAGGATGTCCGCGTGCGCGTGGATGGCTCGAAGAACAGGTTCAGTACCGTGCGCCCACGCAGCAGTTCGATGCGCCGGGTTCCATGGGCACAGGCCTCGCGCAGCGATTCAGCACGGTTCAACAGGTGCTGGATGGTGCTGGCATCCATGTTCTGCAGCGTGATCAGGTGGCGTAGGTGGGTGGACATGGGTACTCGATCACGAATGCTCGTTGAGCCAGGATTCCAGAATGACGGCCGCAGCCACGGCATCGAGCCCCTCGGCATCACGCCGGCGGCGCTGCCCGCTGGCGCGCTGGGCTGCGAAGCGCCTGGACGCTTCCTGAGAACTGTGCCGTTCGTCGCTGCAGTGCACGGGCAGATGGTATCGCTCGTGCAGGCTGCCGGCGAATGCACGGGCGGAGACGGTGATGGGCTGATCCTCGCCACCGAGCGCCACGGGCAAACCGACGATCAGCGCAAGTGGCGACCAGTCGCGGATCAGCTCGTCGACGTGGTTCCAGTCGGGCCGACCTTGCTGCGCCGCCAGCGTAGCCAGTGGCCTCGCTCCCCCGGTCACCGTTTCGCCGACGGCCACGCCAATGCGGCGGAGGCCAAAATCGAAACCCAGCAAATTGCCGGCTGCCCGGGAGAGGTTCGAGTGGGTCATGCGTTGCCGGCATAGGGGGACAGACGCTGCGCGTCCACGCCCATGCGCGCGGCAGCCGCGCTCCAACGCTGTTCGAGAGGAATGTCGAACAGCAGTTCCTGGTCCGCCTCCACGGTCAGCCACGCATTGTCGCGCAGCTCGCGTTCGAGTTGGCCTTGCTCCCACCCTGCGTAGCCGAGGGCTATGAGCATCCGCGCCGGTCCCCGTCCACTGGCGATGGCCTCGAGGATGTCGCGGGAACTGGTGAGGCTGAGCTGATCGTCGATGCTGTAGCTAGATGCCCAATGGCCGCCCGATGGATGGAGCACGAAACCCCGCTCGCGTTGCAGCGGTCCTCCCGCCAAGACGGTTTGTTGCGCCAGAGGCTCTCGTGCATCGGTCAGATCCATGTGGCGCAACAGGTCCTGCAGCCGGTATTCGGACGGGCGGTTGATGACCAATCCCAGCGCGCCGTCTTCGTTGTGCTGGCAAATCAGCGTGACGGCGTGGTCGAACTCGGGATCGCGCAGGCCGGGCATGGCGATGAGTAAATGCCCCGTGAGTGTGCTGGTTGCGCTCATGGCTCCATTGTAACCGGCCCGTCGGGCACGCAGTCAGCCGCGGGGCATCCGTTCACGAAGCATCCCCCCGGGCAGGAATTGCCAGGTGCGGGTAATGAACAACTGATCCAGTGGCCCATCGTTCTGCGGCAGGGGAGGGAATGGCGCGGCCATGCGTACGATGCGCGCGGCGGCTCGGTCCAGCAGGGGGACGCCGGATGACTTGAGCACGTCGACACCGCACACGGCCCCGTCGCGCGTAATGCACACCGTCAGAATCAGATCGCCGTGCAGCCTTTCACGGCGCGCAACCTCGGGATAATTCAGGTTGCCGATCCGCTCGATCCGCGCCACCCAGGCTGCCATGTAGGCCGCGTAAGCGTATGCGCGAGTGTCGGCGGAAATGAACTTGCGGTGGGGACGCCGCGCGTAGGCCTCCCGCTCCGATCGGAGCTCAGCACTGATCTGGGCGACTTCCTGCCGTTCGTAGGCGGGGATCGGCGAGACCGGCAGTGGCAGCGCCGGGGCAGGTCGTGCATCGGGGCGCGCATCCACGCTGTAGCCGGTGGGGCCGCGCGTGGTGACTAGCTCAGGCCCATTTTGCGCGGAAGCGCGCGGGGCGGCGGGCAGGATCCGGCGAGGAGTCTCGCCGGGACTGTCGGGACGCGGCGAGGAATAGGGAGCGCCAGGCCGGTGTGCGCGGCGACGGTCACCGCCGCCGGCATTATTCGCCTGGGCCAGGAAGTCCGGATGTGCGGATGCCTGTGCGTTGGACGTGTGCAGGAGCGTGATGTCCAAGGCCGGAAGGCTGGGCCGCGGCGGCTCCAGCGTGAATCCGAGGCCCAGGACTAGCACGGCGTGCAGGATCAGCGAGAACAGCAACGTGACGCTGATCCGTTCGCGACCCTGGTCCGGTGCGGCCGCTGCTTTCACGCCAATCGTCGCTCAACCGCATCGAACAGGGCGCCGGCAATGTTGGTGCCGTACTGATGATCGAGCTCGCGAACGCAGGTGGGTGACGTGACATTGATCTCGGTGAGCCAGTCGCCGATGACGTCGAGCCCGACGAATAGCAACCCCCGCTGCCGCAGATCGGGCGCGACCTGGGCGACGATCCAGCGGTCGCGGTCGGTCAGTGGCACACCGACACCGCGACCGCCGGCGGCCAGGTTGCCGCGAAATTCGTCGCCCTGGGGAATCCTCGCGAGCGCATGAGGCATCGGCTCGCCGTCCACGACCAGGATGCGCTTGTCGCCTTCCCGAATGGCGGGAATGAACCGTTGTGCGATGGCAAACCGTTCGTCGCTGCCCACCAGCGTTTCGAGGATCACGTTGAGATTGGGGTCGCGTGCGCTGCTTCGGAATATGCCACGCCCCCCCATGCCATCAAGTGGCTTCAGCACGATGTCGCCGTGCTCGGCGGCGAATGCCCGCAATGCCTCGCGGCGACGGGCGACCAGGGTCGGCGCGCAACACTGGGGAAAGCGCAATGCGTACAATTTCTCGTTGCAGTCGCGTAGCGCCTGCGGCGGGTTGACCACCATGGAACCGGCCTCGGCCGCGCGATCCAGCACCTGCGTGTCGTACAGGTACTCCGAATCGAAAGGCGGATCCTTGCGTGCCAGAATCAGTCGTTGCCGCGTCAATGTCTGCCACTGGGCGTCACCCAGCGTGTACCAGTCCTGGGGGTCGTCGCGCACCGCAAGCGGCCGCAGGCGCGCCCAGGGTTCCCCCTGCCTGAGGGCAAGGTCACCCTGCTCCATGTAGTGCAGGGACCAGCCACGACGCTGCGCTTCGAGCAGCATCGCCAGGGTGGAATCCTTGACGGGTTTGATTCGGGCGATGGGATCCATCAGGACGGCGAGTGACTTTGCGTGAGGCATGCGGGTTGCTCTTCGGCAAGGCAAACGTGATCGTCATCACAGTTTGCAGAAAATTGACAAAAGCATCATGACCGACAACCACTTGCGCGCTCAACTTGACACTTCGCATAAACGCGCGTTAAACAGTTCATAACGGCGGAGCATAATTCGATCGATGGTGCGCCATGGGGCGTGGCTGAGGCTACGGCACGTGGTTTGCATGTTTCCACATGCCGCAGCGACCCTGACGCGGCGGGGGTGACAAGTGCTTGCAGACAGCAATACCGGCAGCCCGACGCTGCGCGTGATGGTGATTGACGATTCCAAGACCATCCGGCGAACGGCGGAAACACTGCTGAAAAAAGAAGGCTACGAGGTCGTCACCGCCGTCGACGGATTCGAGGCGCTGGCCAAGATTTCCGACCTGCAGCCGCACATCATTTTCGTCGACATCATGATGCCGCGGCTGGATGGTTACCAGACATGCGCCCTGATCAAGAACAACCAGAATTTCCGCCATGTGCCGGTGGTCATGCTGTCCTCGAAGGATGGGCTCTTCGACAAGGCGCGCGGGCGAATCTGCGGTTCTGACCAGTACCTCACGAAGCCGTTTACCCGCGAGGAACTGCTGGCCGCGATCCGATCCCACGTCGACGCCCACTGAGGCTGACCCACCATGGCGCATATCCTGATCATCGATGATTCCCCGACGGACGTTCGGGTGTTCACCACGCTGCTCGAGCGTGCCGGCCATCGCGTATCGAGCGCGGGCAGCGCGGAACAGGGCATCGAGATGGCGCGCAGCGAGCGTCCGGATCTCGTGATCATGGACGTGATCATGCCCGGGATGAACGGCTTCCAGGCCACGCGGACGCTGACCCGCGACCCGGCTACGCAGGGCGTTCCGGTGCTGATCATCACCACCAAGAGCATGGAGACCGATCGCGTATGGGGATTGCGTCAGGGCGCCAAGGATTTCCTGACCAAGCCCGTAGGAGAAAAGGAGCTGCTCGCGCATATCCAGAACCTGTTGGTCAAGGCTGGATGAGGGGGGGCGGATGAGCGCCGAAGCGCCCTTTGAGATCCTGGCTGAGTACGAGCGCCTGAGCTTGGCGCACCAGGCTGGCGTGCCCGAGCAGATCGAAGCTCCCGGATTGTGGCGCGGCATCGCCTTTCGAGTCGGGACCCGGCAACTGGCCGCCGGCATTGGCGAGGTCAATGAAATCATGCTTCCGCAAGCATTGACGCCCGTGCCCGGTACGCAACCCTGGTTGCTGGGCATTGCGAACGTCCGCGGCAACCTGGTCCCGGTGATCGACTTGGGTCTTTTCCTCTTCGGCAACGCCACGTCCACCGCCGATCGCACGCGGGTGCTCCTCGTGCGGCAGGGGAGCAGCGGTAGTGTCGGGTTGCTCGTCGATGAGGTGGCTGGCCAGCGCAGCCTGAGTTTCGAGGCACAGGCCGATGCCGAGGGCGAGGATGACCCGCGCTTGATGCGTTTTGTCGAGCGAAACGTACGACTGGACGGACAACGTCTGGGGATCTTCAGCATGCTGCGCCTGACGCGCGCGGCCGACTTCCAGCAGGCCGCGGCCTGAGCGGCGAGAAAATTCCGGGGTGAGGTGAAGCATGAGCGCAACCAGCACAATTGTCGGCAAGGAGCGCAGCAACACGGTACTGATCGTGCTGCTGCTGCTATCGATCGCCCTGGCGGTGGTCGATTTTGGCTGGCTGACCTATAACAGCAAGAACGAGCGCGATGCGGCGAACCTGACCACGCAGATCCAGGTGCTTTCGCAGTCCACCGCCAAATTCGCGCTGGAGTCGGCCAACGGCAACCTGGACTCCTTCAAGGAATTGGCTGCGACGCGAGCGACGCTGGACAACAAGATCAAGCAGCTCAGGAACGGCAATCCTGCCACGGGCATGCCCGGATATGGCACGGCCAGCGCAGGTGTAGGCTCCAGTATCAGCGCCCTCGACAAGTCCTGGGCGCAGCTCGACGGCGATCTCACCAACATCCTGCATAACCAGGAACTGGTGCTGGATTCCAAGCAGCAGACGGACACCTTCACGCGCGAGGTGCCGGTACTGGACTCGCGCATGGACCAGGTGGCGAGCATCGTCAAGCAGGGCGGCGGCAGCGCCAACCAGACCTACACCGTGGTCAACCAGATGCTGCTCGGCGACCGCATGATCCGCCGTGCATTGGAAGTGCAGGGGGGCGGCGAAGGTGCCCAGACTGCGGCGGATGGATTGGCGCGTGACGCGCAGCTCTACGGTGCCGTACTCAACGGGCTGATGCAGGGCAATTCCGAAGTCGGCGTGAGCCGGTTGCCACAACCTGCTGCGCAAGGCATCCTCGAGTCCGTGAACAAGGGGTGGCAGACGGTCTCGACGCCCCTCAACAGACTTTTGGCGGCGGCACCCACCCTCGTCGAGGTCAAGCAGGCGGCTAACCAGGCCTCCGTCGACTCCCAGTCGGTGCTGCTTGGCGCGAACGATGTCGGCAAGCGCCTCGACATGCTGCCCTTGCAGCGGCCGTTCCCCAACGTTTGGCTGGGCGCGTTGGGCGCGCTGGGGACCATCGTGTTCGCCCTGTTGCTGGTGTTTGCGCAGTCGCGCGCGCAGAAGCAGCGTCTTGCGGTCTCGAGCGAGCTGAACCAGCGGAACCAGGAAGCGATTCTGCGGCTGCTCGATGAAATGGGCTCGCTCGCCGAGGGCGACCTCACCGTACGCGCGACGGTGACCGAGGACATCACGGGTGCCATTGCCGATTCGGTCAACTTCGCGGTCGAGGCGCTGCGCAGCCTGGTATCGACGATCAATGAAACGGCCGTGCAGGTCTCCGCCGCGGCGCAGGAGACCCAGGCGACCGCCACCCATCTGGCGGAGGCGGCTGAGCATCAGGCACGGCAGATCACTTCGGCGTCGGCCGCGATCAACGAGATGGCGGTGTCGATCGACGAGGTGTCCAAGAACTCATCCGAATCAGCCGAAGTGGCGCAACGATCGGTGCAGATCGCCGGCAAAGGCGCGGCCGTGGTGCGTCAGACCATTGCCGGAATGGATGCCATTCGCGACCAGATTCAGGAAACATCCAAGCGCATCAAGCGATTGGGTGAGTCCTCGCAGGAAATCGGATCCATCGTCGAACTGATCAACGACATCGCGGAGCAAACCAACATCCTCGCGCTGAACGCCGCCATTCAGGCCGCTTCGGCAGGTGAGGCCGGTCGCGGCTTCGCCGTGGTTGCCGACGAAGTGCAACGACTGGCCGAACGTTCCGCGGCAGCGACCAAGCGGATCGAGACCCTTGTTCAGGCGATTCAGTCCGATACCAACGAGGCGGTCAATTCGATGGAGCAAACCACCGCCGAAGTGGTCACCGGCGCACGCCGCGCGGAGGATGCGGGTGCCGCGCTGGGCGAAATCGAAAAGGTATCGAACGATCTGGCCGACCTCATCCAGAACATTTCGGAGGCCGCGCGTCAGCAGTCGGCTGCGGCAACCAACATTTCCTCCACCATGAACGTGATTCAGGAAATCACGTCGCAGACGTCCATGGGTGCCAGCCAGACCGCCGAGTCGATCGGGAACCTGGCCCAGATGGCGCAGGATCTGCGCCGCTCGGTCGCCGACTTCAAGTTGCCCGGCTGAGGCGTGGCTCGAATCGACATGGCCGCCGCATTGCAACCACAGCATGATCCACTCGCGCTCGCCGGCATGGACGACGTCATGTTCGGGCGCTGGGTTGGTCTTCTGGAGCAGCGCACCGGCGTGGTCGTTGCACCGCAGCGGAAGCCATTCCTGGTGAGCGCGGTACGTGCGCGCATGCGCGAAGTCGGCTATGGAAATTTCAACCAGTACCTGGAGCACATCAGCACGCCAGGGGCCGGCGCAGTGGAGTGGGCCACCTTGGTCGATCGGCTCACGGTTCACGAGACCCGGTTTTTCCGTCACTCGCCGTCGTTCGAGCTGATCCGGCAGCGTTGGCTACCCGAGCGTTTGGCCAGCGGCCTGACGAGCGTCCACGCGTGGAGCGTCGGCTGCGCGAGCGGCGAGGAAGCGTGGTCACTGGCCATGGTGCTGCATCAGGGACTGTTGGGCCACGGTAGCAAGCTGCAGTTTGGCATCACCGCCAGCGACGTCTCGGCCGCAGCCGTGGCGACCGCGCGCGCGGCGGTATATCCACGGGCGCGGCTCGAGGAGATACCGCCGCTGTACCGGGCCGAATACATCGAAATGCAAGGTGAGGCGGCGTTCACGCCGATTGCCAGCATCCGGAAGCGTGTGGCCTTCGCCCGCGTCAATCTGATTGAAGCGGCCGCCGCGCCGCTCCAGCGGTTGAATCTCATCTTCTGCCAGAACGTGCTGATTTACTTCGCCCGCGAGCGTCGGCGTGAATTGCTCGATGGCCTCGCGGGCCTGCTTGAGCCAGGAGGCCTCCTGCTGATAGGGCCGGGCGAGGTCAACGGCTGGAGTCATCCTGGGCTGACCAGGGTCATCGGGCAGGGAACGCTCGCCTACCAGCGCCGCGACTGAGCACGTTCGCAAACGCGCGCCGCGCGCCATCCATCGATTCAGAGGCAGACCATGCGACTCGACGAAGATCTTGATTTCACCACGCTGGGCTGGGTCAAGAGCGAGCTCGATGAAACGTTGCGGCAGGCGCGCATCGCGCTCGAGGCCTACGCGCAGGATGCCTCGGACACGAGCCAGATGCGCTTCTGCGCAACCTATCTGCACCAAGTGCAGGGCACGTTGCGAATGGTCGAGCTGTACGGGGCCGCGATGGTGGCCGAGGAAATGGAGCAACTCGCCAAGGCGCTGCTCGAGGGCAAGGATACCGATCGCGAATCGGCTTTCGCCGTGCTGATGCGCGGCATGATGCAGTTGCCGGATTACCTTGAGCGCTTGCAGGGTGGGCATCGAGACGTACCGCTGGTATTGCTGCCCCTGCTGAACGAATTGCGCGGCTGCCGTGGGGAAATGCAGATCGGCGAAACGGCGCTGTTTATGCCGGACCTCAATGCCGAGCTCCCGCGCTTCGTGTCTGGCTTGTCGGCGGCACCCTCACCGTCGGCCCAGCAGGCTGCAGTGGGTGCGCTGCGGACGCAGTTGCAACTGCCGTTGCTTGCCTGGATTCGGAATCAGGGCGTGGCTGAACAGAATCTCGCGGCCATTCGCAAGGCGCTCGATGGCATCAGTGCCCAGTGTTACACCCTGCCCGGGCGACGGCTCTGGTGGATTGCGGGTGGTGTGGTCGAAGGTCTTGAAAGGGGTCTGTTAGCCGAGCATAGCGACGAGGTCAAAAAGCTGATCGGCAAGGTCGACCGGAGCGTTCGAGCCCTCATTGAGCAGGGCGAGCGTGCCTTGGCACGCGGCGAGTCGGAGGAATTGGCCCGCAACCTGCTTTACTACGTGGCGCGGGCACGACCGGGTAGCGAGCGCCTGGCCGCCATCTACGATACTTATCGCCTGGATCGCCTGCTCCCCTCGCAGCGCGAGATCGACCATGCCGCAGGTGCGATTTCCGGCCATAACCGGATGCTTTTGGATACCGTCGCAAGGGCGATCCGCGAAGACTTGCTGCGGGTCAAGGATGCCCTGGATCTTTACCTGCGCAATGCCGATCACGATCCACGGCAACTGGAAGCCGAGGCGGACACGCTGGCGCGCGTGGCCGATACCTTGGGCATGCTCGGGCTCAATGTTCCCCGGCGAGTCGTGCACGAGCAGCGCGAAATCATCGCGCAAATAGCTGCTGGCGCCCGCGCGGTTGACGAGGCGACCCTCCTTGACGTGGCGGGTGCGCTGCTTTACGTCGAATCCTCGTTGGATGACCACATCGACCGACTGGGCGCCGAAAGCGCCGAGGACAGTGCCCTGCAGCTACCCAAGGCTGAGGCCCGTCGCTTGCTGGACACGGTCATCAAGGAAGCAGCGAGTAATCTGGCGCGGATCAAGGATGATTTGGTCGCGTTCATCGAATCGCCCTGGGTGCACGCTCGTGTTGCCAGCGTCCCAGCGTTGCTGGACGAGGTGGCAGGTGCTCTGCGGATGCTTGACCTGCCGCGCCTTCCCGCCTTGACCGAGGCGATTGGTCGATTTGTCCACAACGAGCTGCTAGCCGACCGCCGCGTACCAACGGCGGAGCAAATGGATCTGCTGGCCGATGCACTCGCTTCAGTCGAATATTTCCTCGAGGCAGTCCGCGAACAGCGCCCGCAGCGCGAGCGCATCCTGGATGTGACGCAGCGTAGCCTCGCTGCACTCGGGTATTGGCCAGCCCCCATGGCCAGAGCGATCCCTGCAGATGTCGCTTCCATCGCACCCGAAGGGCCTGTGGCGCCAATTGTGCCGATTCATGCGGTTCCTGCGCCGATCGAAGCCTCGGCTTCCCGGCCGTCCGAAGAATCCATGCAGCCCGAGACTGCCGAGGCGCTCGATTCGTCAGACCTGCCGGAGCTTGTGGTCCCCGCTGTTTCACAGGAAGGCCCCCCGTTGGTGGCCGGTTCGATGGACGGCGAGGGTCCGGGTGAGTGGGTGGAGATCGAGGAGGAAGTCGAAGAAACCGTCGACGGCGCTGAAGCGGCACCGCTCCTGGGCTTCCGCGCGGATGGTGAAGCTGCCGACGCGGAAATCCGCGAAGTCTTCATCGAAGAGGTCGGCGAGGAAATTCAATCGCTCAATACCGGCATGGATGCCTGGCTGGCCAATCCGGAGGATATGGAAACGTTGCGCAATCTGCGCCGCGCATTCCATACGCTCAAGGGATCCGGACGCCTGGTCGGCGCCATGGAGCTCGGCGAATTTGCCTGGAAGGTCGAGAATCTCCTCAACCGCGTACTCGATCACAGTGTCGCACCGGGTCCCATGGTCCAGGCGCTGGTGAAGCATGCAGTTACCGCACTCCCGGCAGTGCAGCGTTCGCTCCAGGGCGAAACGGCTTACGCGCCGCTGGTGGGTCTCATGGCGGCCGCGGATCGGCTGGCGGCAGGGGAGGCGGCGGCAGTCGGCGACTTCATCGCGGCACCCGTGACACGCAAGCGCATCGTCACACGCCGGGTCTGGCGCAGTCAGCCGGTGGTCACCCCCGTTGCAGTCATGCCGGATTTGGTGCCACCGCAGCAGCCGCTGCTTCCGCCCATCGACGGGGTACTGCTGGAAATTCTGCGCAGCGAAACCGCGCAGCACCTCGAGACGCTCCGTTTTTGGCTGGAGTCGCCAGAAGATAGGCAGGTCAGCGAGCCGTTGCTTCGTGCCGTGCACACCTTGAACGGTGCGATCGCCATGGTTGATATCCCGGTGATCGGACATGTGCTCGCGCCGCTGGAAACCTACCTCAAGCGGCTTCGCGGGAGCATGCTGCCAATGCCGGACGAGGGCCGCGCCTGTTTGGGCGAAACCGCGGCGCTGATTGAGCAGGTGATGGCCGAGTATGACCAGCCGCAGCCTGACATTCCGTCGTCCGATGGCTTGGCTGCCCGGATTGCGGCACTGCGCGATGCCTTGCCGGAGCCCGAACAGGCGCACCCGGTGTATGAGGAGACGACCGCAGACGTTCAGGATTCGGGTGAGCTTCATGACGCCGAACGGGCCGAAGCCGAACGGGCCGAAGCCGAACGGGCCGAAGCCGAACGGGCCGAAGCCGAACGGGCCGAAGCCGAACGGGCCGAAGCCGAACGG
>JAJYPJ010000089.1 GCA_021795435.1 Pseudomonadota bacterium | reverse complement strand
TCAGCACCCGGAAGCCATGACGTTCCGCAGAAATCCAAACGCTGTCATTTTGAGGCGGGCGAGACCCAACCAAGATGGCGTTGATAATTTCGCGGCCATTGGCCAGAAACTCCAGGAGCTTGCCGAAATCGAGACGCCAGGAGGGGTCTTGAGGGTCGTGCGTATCGGTAGGCCCGCGCAGGACACCTTTACGCCGTGCCGAGAACTTCTTTCCTTCAATGAACACGTTGGAATTATCGAGAAGAATAAGGCACTTGGTCACTATTGAATACCCCTATCAGAGCGCCCCACAGTGGTTTAGGCAGCTTCCAGCACGCGCATTTCCACGTGCAAGCCAGCCGCTACGGCCATGTTCACCAGGGTATCAAGACCAAACAGGTTGATCTTGCCGCGCAGCAGATCGGACACGCGCGGTTGCGTGACGCCGAACAGCTTGGCGGCTTGAGTCTGATTCAGGCCGGCGCGGGCGACGTGCTGCTTGAGCGCGATCATCAGCGCGGAACGCAGCTTCATGTTCTCGGCTTCGGCAGGGGTGTCCTCGATGGCATCCCAAATGCTCGCAAAACTCTGTTCGCTCATGGCTTCAACTCCTTGACCAATTCCCGATAGCGCTTCTCTGCCAGGTCTAAATCGGCCTTGCTGGTGGCCTGCGTTTTCTTTTGGAAGCAATGCAGAACGTAGATCGCGGCGGCGAACTTGGCGACGTAGATCACCCGGAACGCGCCGGCCTCGTCCCGTATCCGAATCTCGCGAACGCCCTGCCTGACCGTGTTCATGGGCTTCCAGTCGTCGGGGTCTAGTCCGCGCTGCACCTGGTCGAGTTGCTGGCCCGCCTCGCGCCTGGCCACGTCCGGGAACTTGCGCAGATCGTTGAGAGAGCTGCCCCGGAAGCGAACGGGCTTGAGATCGTCATCGTCCATACCGAATTATACAATTTTTTATATAGCCCTGCAAGCCCTTTTTGGGAAGCATCAGGATCTCGGGGGTGTCCGGAACGGACGGAGGGATAGGCGGTAATCTGGCGGGATGAAGCGGCGGCCGAAGCAGACCCCGGTGGAAGACAGCGGCGCCGCGCCGTCCCCGACACCCCCTATATGGCCCAGTGACCGCGAAGCTGTGTGATTTGGCCATCTGAGGTGACGTGTTCCGTTTCGGTCCGTAAGGTCGCCAACTTGAGGGCTGGTGGAGGCGGGCGCGATGCAGCGGATGTGGTCTGCGGACGAGTTGGGCGAGCGCTGGTCGCTGCTGCCGGAGGATCTGGCGCTGTTGGCTGGGCGGGTTGACGCGGGCAAGCTCGGATTTGCGGTCCAACTCGCGTTCTGGCGCCAGCACGGCCGCTTTCCCGACGACGAGGCGGAGGTTGCCCCGGCTGTGGTCGCGCATCTCGCTTCCCAGATCGGAGTAAGCGTGGAGGCGCTGGATGGCTACGCCTGGGCGGGCCGCAGCGGGCGTCGGCATCGGGTAGCCATCATCGACCACCTGGCGGTTGCCGCGTTCGACGAGGCGGCGGATGCCCGGTTCCGGATCTGGCTGGCAGACGACGTGCTGCCACGCGAGTTCGGTCCGGCCGCGCTGGATGAGGAACTCCGTGGTTGGTTCGCTCGCAGCCGCGTAACCCGGCCCGGCGGTTACCGCCTTGGCCGTATCCTGCGCTCCGCTCAGGCCGCATATGATGATGCAGCGCTACAGCGCGTGGCCGAACGCCTGGATGCCGGGATGCGTGAGCGGCTCGACGCCCTGCTGAGGGACGACGGCGACGGAACTGCCTATGCCCGGCTGACCGCTGATCCCGGCCGGGTCGGTCTCGAAAGCTTGTTGGCCGAAATCTCGAAGCTTGAACAGCTTCGAGCGCTGGCGCTGCCCGCGGACCTGCTGCGCGGCCTCCACCCGGACCAGGCCAAGCGGTTCCGCCGTCGTGCAGCGGTCGAGAGCGCCTGGGAGCTGCGCCGGCATCCCGAGCGCATCCGTCTGCCCTTGCTGGCCTTCTGGTGCGCGCCGCGCGAGGCCGAGGTGGTGGACGGCCTAGTCGAGTTGCTGATTCAGGTGACGCACCGGATTACCGTCAAGGCCGAGCGCCGCGTCGTCGATGAACTGGTCGAGGAGGCGCGCGAGGTGCGCGGCAAGGCCGGCATCCTGTTCCGCGTGGTCGAGGCCGCGTCGGGCAGCCCCGAGGGTATCGTGCGCGAGGTGATATTCCCTGTCATCGGCGAGCAGACCTTCGAAGCACTGGTCCGAGAGGCCCGGGCGCTCGGCACGCCGCAAAGCCGGCGCGTCCACACCGCCGTGCGCGCCTCGTATGGCTCGTACTATCGCCGGATGATGCCGAAGCTCCTGGCGGCGCTGGATTTCCGCTCCAACAACGGCACGCACCGCCCCCTGCTCGACGCGCTGGACGCGATCAGGCGGGCGGAGGGTGAGGGACGGCAGTTCTTCCGTGCCGACGAGATCGCCATCGACGGCGTGATCCGCCCCAAGTGGCGCGACATCGTGCTGGAGGACGCCCCCGGCGGCGGCCAGCGGGTGAATCGCATCAACTACGAAATCTGCGTCTTGCAGACCCTGCGCGAGCGGCTGCGCTGCAAGGAGGTGTGGGTGGCGGGCGCAGGCCGGTTCCGCAACCCCGATGCGGACTTGCCGGCCGACTTCACTGAGCGCCGGGCGGAGTGTTACGAGCGGCTCGGCCTGCCCACGGATGCGCGGGCCTTCGCGGACGCGCTGCGCGCCGAGATGACGGAGGCGTTGCAGGAACTCGACCGCGGGATGCCGTGCAACCCTGGTGTCCGGCTCGATCCGCGCCGGCGGCATCCTATCGTGGTCAGCCCACTGGAACCTCAGCCAGAGCCATCCGGTCTGGGCGCGCTGAAGACCGAACTGATCCGGCGCTGGTCGACGACGGGGCTGCTGGACGTGTTTAAGGAGGCGGACCTGCGCATCGGCTTCACCGACGCCTTTGTGACGGCGTCGTCGCGCGAAGCGACCGATCGCAACGAGGTACGACGCCGGCTGCTGCTGTGCCTGTACGGGCTTGGCACCAATGCCGGGCTGAAGCGCCTTGCCGTCGGGCCGCACGGCTTCAGCTACAAGGAACTGCTGCACACCTGGCGCCGCTATATCGACGCCGATGCGTTGCGCGATGCGACAAGGCGGGTGGTCAATGCCACCCTGGCAGTGCGCGACCCCAGGATCTGGGGCGATGGCACGACAGCCTGCGCGTCGGACAGCAAGCATTTCGGCGCCTTTGATCAGAACCTGATGACAGAATGGCACGTCCGCTACGGCGGGCGCGGGGTGATGATCTACTGGCACGTCGAGCGCGGTTCGGTGTGCATCCACTCGCGTCTGCGCCGTTGCTCATCCTCCGAGGTCGCCGCCATGATCGAGGGCGTGCTACGCCACGACACGGAGATGGAGGTCGAGCGCCAGTACGTGGACAGCCACGGCCAAAGCGAGGTGGCGTTCGCCTTCTGCCGGATGCTCGGCTTCCAGCTTCTGCCGCGGCTCAAAGCGATCTCGGCGCAGCGGCTCTATTTGCCCGAGGCTAGCGGTGTTGCGGCTTACTCCGGCCTGGCCTGCATCCTGGCGCGGCCAATCGACTGGACGTTGGTCGAGCAGCAATACGATGAGTTCGTGCGCTACACGACTGCCATGGCGGAGCGCACGGCCGATCCGGAGGCGATCCTGCGCCGGTTCACCCGCGGCAACGTGCAGCACCCGACCTACAAGGCGCTGGCCGAGTTGGGCAAGGCGGTCAAGACGATCTTCCTGTGCCGCTATCTCGGTGACGAGGCGCTGCGCCGCGAGATCCACGAGGGGCTGAACGTGGTCGAAACCTGGAATTCGGCCAACGGGTTCATCTTCTTTGGCAAGGGCGGGGAGGTCGCCAGCAACCGACTGGACGACCAGGAGGTGTCCGTCCATGCGCTGCACCTGCTGCAGTCCTGCCTGGTTTACGTGAACACGCTGATGCTGCAGCGCGTGCTCGCCGAGCCCGCCTGGATGGCGCGCATGACGTCGGCCGACGTGCGCGGCCTCACGCCGTTGGTGTGGGGCCATGTCAGCCCATACGGCACGTTCGACCTGGACATGGAAGCCCGGCTCGACCTCGATTGGAAGGAGGCTGCCTGACTTTTTACAGAAGGCGCATTTTGTCAAAAGTAGGCTACACTGCGGCCAGCATCAACAAGGATCGCGGCTATGCCGGAGCGGAAGCCCAATGGGCGAAATGTAAAGAGTAGCCTGGCGCAGGGCCCAGCCGGTGCCACGGACGAGCATGAACGGAACAAGGATTTCCTGACCGCGGCTGAACTCGCCGCTCTCCTGAATGCAGCCAAGGCAGGCCGGCACGGAACGCGCGACCACCTGTTGCTGCTGCTGATGTTCCGCCATGGCCTGCGGGTCAGCGAAGCCATCAGCCTGCAGTTGGACGAATTGGACCTGGACCGCTCCATGCTGTGGGTGCATCGGCTCAAGGGCGGCCTGTCAGTTCAGCAACCCATCGCCGGCGATGAACTGCGCGCGATCCGGCGCTACCTTGCCATGCGGCAGGGCAATCTGCCTTGGCTGTTCCTGTCCGAGCGCGGCCAGCCCCTCACCCGCCAAGCGGTCAACTACCTTGTCAACTTGGCCGCTCGGCGCGCCGGCCTGGAAGGCGTTCACCCGCACACACTCCGCCACTCCTGCGGCTACTACCTCGCCAACAAGGGCCATGATCTGCGTCTCATCCAGGATTACCTCGGTCATCGCGACCCTAAACACACAGTCCACTACACCCGAACTGCCGGCCGCCGCTTCGAGGGACTGTGGCGGTGATGCCAGATGGCCAAAACGCACAGCTTCGCGGTCACTGGGCCCAATACGAAGGACGAGG
>JAJYPJ010000088.1 GCA_021795435.1 Pseudomonadota bacterium | reverse complement strand
GGCCAGCACGAGGGACAACGCGCGCAGTGAACGTTTCATGGCGCCCATGCTAGCAGGATGCGTGCGCGCTGCCAGAACTGATTTAAGCTGGAGCCATGCGTGGACGGCCCGCAATCATCGGCGATGCTCCTTGGTGCGATGCCGCCGCGCCGGCAGCGATCGCCGCGGCCTGCGTGGCGTGGCGGGAACGGGGCGGGTTGCCTGCGGCCAGTGTGTCGACCCTGGATGTTCTGGCCGGGCTCGACGACGATCCAGAAACGCTCGCTGCCGCCATGTGGTTCGACCTCGCGCGCGTATTCCCAAGTGCATGGGAGGCCGTGGCGGCGAATCAGAACGATACCCTGCGCCGCCTGGTCGAGGGCCAGCAAGCGGCCGAGCGGGTATTTTCCCTCCATGCCGATGCCCCGGTGCGCGAGCGCGCCGAAGGCTTACGGAGGCTGCTGCTCGCCATGGTGCGAGATTTGCGGGTGGTATTCATTCTGCTGTCGCGTCAACTGGCGCAGTTGCGCGCGGCCTCAGAGCTCCCCGCCGCGGAGCGCCTGGCGCTCGCGCAGCAGACAGCCGACCTGCATGCTCCACTCGCCAATCGGCTGGGAATATGGCAGGTGAAATGGGAGCTGGAGGATCTGGCCTTCCGGTACCTCGAGCCTGAAACGTACCGGCGGGTTGCCGCCCTATTGGATGAGCGCCGGGACGATCGAGAACGCTGGATTGCGCGCGCGCGGTTGGATCTTGAATCGGCGCTACGCGAGGCTGCGATCGACGCCGAAGTGGCAGGCCGGCCCAAGCACATCTACTCGATCTGGAAGAAGATGCAGCGCAAGGCGGCCGGATTTTCGGACCTTTACGACATCAGGGCGCTTCGCGTGATCGTCGAGGACGTTCCCGCCTGCTACGCCGCCCTCGGTGTCGTGCACCAGTTGTGGGTGCCCATACCCAGCGAGTTCGATGATTACATCGCCCGGCCCAAGGCCAATGGCTATCGATCGCTGCACACAGCGGTCGCAGGACCGCAAGGACGCACGCTGGAAGTACAGATCCGCACGCGCGAGATGCATCGACTGGCGGAGTTGGGAGTAGCTGCGCACTGGCGGTACAAGGAAGGTGGAGGCGCGGGAGACGCGGCGTTCGAGGCGCGTATCGCCTGGATGCGAGGCCTTCTCGAGCAGCGTGGCGACGAAGATGGATCGCTGGTGGAGGCATTCCGCACCGACTTGCTGGAAGACCGCATCTACGTCCTGACGCCCAAGGGGGAGGTGGTCGACCTGCCTCGTGGAGCAACGGTCCTAGATTTCGCTTACCACGTCCACACCGAAGTGGGGCATCGATGCCGAGGCGCCAAGGTCAATGGTCGCATCGTCCCTCTGGCGCACATGCCGGTTTCGGGTGATCGCATCGAGATTCTGACTGGCAAGCAAGCCCAGCCAAGTCGGGATTGGCTCTCGTCCCAGCATGGCTATCTTCACAGCGGCCGTGCTCGCGAGAAGGTTCGCTCCTGGTTTCGGCGGGTGGAGCACACGACAAATCTGGAAGCCGGCCGCGTCATTCTCGATCGCGAACTGCGTCGACTGGCGTTGCCGAGCACGGACGTGGACTGCTTGCCGGATCGACTCGGCTTGAAGTCGGTCGACGAGCTCCTAGAGGCGCTTGCGCTGGGCGAGGTTGGCGCCGGACAGCTGGCTCGCGCCGCACATGACCTGCACGGGCCGCCGCCGCAGTCGGCCGTCCCTGCGGCGTCACCGACCTTGACGTCGGCTCGGCGCGATGGAGTGGGTGCGCTCACGATCGAGGGGGTGGGCAACTTGCTGACCCAACTGGCACGGTGCTGCCAGCCATTGCCAGGCGACCAAGTAAAGGGCTATGTCACTCGCGGCCGAGGGGTGTCGGTCCATCGCGCCGATTGCGCATCGTTGGCCCGGCTGGCCGCGCGTCAGCCCGACCGCATCATCCAGGTGGCTTGGGGTCGTCCTGCTGCGGGCTCTTACCAGGCTGACATTCGGGTCGATGGTTACGAGCGCAAGGAGCTACTCAAGGACGTCACGAGCGTGATCACGCAATCAGGCGCCGCCATCATTGCCTCGAGTTCGGAGCGTCAACCTGATCGGGGTGAGGTCCAGATGCGCTTCAGCCTCCGGGTCCGGGACTTCGCGCAGCTCGGACAGCTGTTGGCTCGCTTGTCGGCTCTGCCCAACGTACGCGAAGCGCGGCGACTGGCCGGTGCCTGAATCCGCTTCTGCCAACACGTTTGCCGCAGGTGGCAGGGTGTTAGATTGCGCAAAGTTTGACCGTGCCCAGCCATGCCCTCACGCCATCAGCGATTTTCAAATTCCGGCCCGCGTGTCGAACCACGTCTGGGAGCGGTGGAAGCCCCCAGAAGTACGCCGCCGGCGGACGGGCTACCTCATTTCCGGGCGGAGCCGCGTCCACGGCAGCCGCTGCGACAGGTCCGGCATGGCCAGCCAACCCATCCGCGATGGCGCGTTTGGGTATTTCTCCTGCTGTTGCTGGCCGCGTGCGTGGCGCTGGTTGCTCAGCATCGAGATTGGTTCGTCAGGCTGCTGCCGACTCCTCAGCTTGACCATCTGATTGATGAAGGCAACCGTGCGCTGGCGCAAGGCCATTTGGATGCTGCACGTGGATACTATTTGCAGGCTGAGGCGATCAGTGGCGAGAACGGTCGCGCACAGAAAGGTCTCAATGCGGTGGGCATGGCCGAGCTCGCGCGCGCGCGCGCCGCACTCGCGACGCATCGGTTGTCGGACGCCGCACAGGCCCTCAAACAGGCCCGCGCACTTCTTGGTGGTGGCGTTGCCCTGCAGGCCCTCGAGCATGAACTCGCGGTGCGGCGTGCCAGGGGTGCCGAGCGTAGCGCCCTCCTTTCGCGGGCGCAGCACGCGCTGGCCTTGGGGCGTCTTGATGGGACCGATGGCGCAGCCGGCTTCTTCCAGGAGTTGCAACGGGTCGATCCATCAAGCGCGGTCGCACAGCATGGTCTGGACCAGGTCGGCGCAGCGTTGGCGAAGCAGGCTCAAGCGAGTCTTGGCAGCGGGGATCTTACGCATGCCCGAAAGCTGATTGATGAGCTGGAGAACTTGCAGCCGACACAGGCTGAACTGCCGGCGCTGAATGCTGAGCTGGCGATGCAGGCACGCGCCAAGGAAGCAAACATCGATCGAATGTTGACCAGGGCCGCGCAGTTACTCGCGCACGGTCACGCGACGACGCCGGTCCATCACAGTGCGCTCTCGACGTATCGCCATGTTCTGGTGATGGAACCGGATGATGCGCGGGCACTTGCCGGCATCGCGCGGGTGGCAACTGCCTTGATCGTACAGGCCCATGCACAGACAGACGCCGGCGACTTTTCTTCCGCGCGAACCTTGCTGCAGCAAGCGGCACGGCTCACGCCGCAGTCCGCCGAGCTCGCTGCGGCACGCGCGCGCCTGGCGCGTGTCTCCCAAAAGGCCCATCGGGTTCCGGTGGATCCCGCGGAACGCCGGCAGGCGGATGAGCTGGTCCAGCGAGCTCGCATGGCGATTGCGAAGGAAGAGTTTCTTGCCCCACCCGGTTCCTGCGCCTTTGATCTTTATCGGCAGGCACTGGCGCTCGATGGCGAAAGTCGTGCAGCAATTGAAGGCCTGCACGCGCTGCCGAGCGAGGCATCGGCCGCGGCCTATCGACAGATTGGTGCCGGGCATCTCGTGCATGCCGGCACGTTGCTGCAGGGCTATGCCCTGTTGGCACCCGGAAGCCAGGGCGTCGATCAACTGCAGCAGCGTCTCGAGGATGCCTGGCTCGCCCGTGCAAACCAGGATCTGGAGCAGGGGAATCGCGATGCTGCTCGGGAAGCCGTTGCTCAGGCGCAGCATCTGGAGCCCAACGACCAGCGTATCCAGGCACTCATCAAGGGCCTCGCCGGTGATTGACGCGTTTCGATGGCCAGCCGCATGACAGTTCTTGTGGTTGGCGCTACCAGCCAGGTCGGACACTTCCTGCTGGCTTTGTTGGCTGACGAGGGCATCCAGCCGCTTGCATTGACTCGCCAGGAATCATGGCCCTCGTCGGTGGTGCCCGTGCGTTGGCTGCGGGGCGATCTTGGCAAGTCCATGCCTGTCGTTCCGCCACTGAGTTGGATTTTCAGCGCGGGCCCCCTGGATGCGCTGGCTGCCTGGCTTCCCGATGCGCCCATGCTTCCGGGTGCGCGGGTCCTGGCAACCAGTTCCATGAGTGCGGTGAGCAAGCTTGACTCGCCCCTAGCAGGCGAGCGTGCGCTGGCGATGCGCTTGAACATCGCCGAGGCCGCGGTGCGCAGCGTGTGCATTGAGCGTGGCGCGGGCTGGACGATTATTCGTCCGACGATCATTTATGGCGCGGGCCGTGATCGAAGCTTCACGCCGCTGGCGCGCCGAGCTCGGCGAACTCGATTGTTCCCGCTTCCTGCTGGTACTGGCTTGCGGCAGCCGGTGCATGCAGGTGATGTTGCCCATGCACTCCTGTCCGCAGCGCGTCGGCCCGTTTGCGTCGATGCGATTCTGGAATTGGGGGGTGGTGAGCGCTTGCCATCCGCGGAGGTTTTCGCGCGAGTGCGATCGAGCTTGCCTTTCGCCACATTGGGTATACCGATTCCGAATTTGGTCCTGCGCACGCTGGCAATCCATCCCGCCTTGCGCGGGCCGATCACCCGGCTTGGCGCGGACCTCGTGGCCGACAACCAGGCTGCCATTGAAGCGCTCGGCGTGAGGCCGCGCACATTTGCGCCCGATGCAAAGTGCTGGGGGATGTGAACATGTGCGGCGAACGGTCAGCATGGGTGGACTGCCAGGCAGGCTTGGCAAAGGGACGTGATTCGGGATGACGGTGAGAGAACGCTTTCGACCCTGGTGGCGCATCCTGCGATGGCCCTGCTGGCTTGGGC